>DASPQQ010000317.1:0-3564 GCA_035624885.1 Bryobacteraceae bacterium
CTGGCCGACACGAACTTGCTGACCGCCACTCCCGCGCCCAGATCCAGATCGCCCGCCCGAACGCGCCCGAGGTTCTCGCCGATCAGCCGGACGCGATTGCCCCGCGAACCGATTTTCAGCGCAGGGCGATCCGTAAGCAGAAGCACCGGCGCGTCTCCGCCCGGCTCCCGCTGCAACTTCACGTCGAATCCGAATTCCTGATACTGTCCCCAGAACCAGCGGCCTTCCCCGTTCTTCTGATCCGGCGCAAACCACATCACTTCGAGCGCCTCGCTGCGCGGGTCGTCGGGCGCCGCGGAAGCATCTCCCTTCGAACGCCCGCGCCACGCGCTGCCGCCGTAAACCACGCTTCTGCCGGCCCGCACCAGTTTCGATCCGTCTTTCACCGAGGTCAGGGTCACGCGCGCGTTCAGCTCATCCTCACCCGTGCGCTCCAGCTGCGCCTCGCCGTAATACAACCCGTGGCCGGCGAGCGAAGCCGTCACCAGCCAGCGCCCGGCCAGTCCTTCGGCGCCACGGCTCTTCCACGCATCCCACTCGGGCGTGTGCAGTGGAGCGGCTTTCGTCAGAAACGCGATCGCTTCCGCCGAATCGGCTGGTTTCACTTTGTACTTCGCCGCGTGGCTTTCGGCAAACTGCTTCCACTCCTCCGCCGAACGCCGCCACTCGAGCGCCCGCGCAAATGCATGGCAGCGCGCGCAGGCCAGCTTCAGCCGGTCGCTCGGGATGCTGGTTTCTTCGTGAAGTCTTCGTTCCGCGTCGTAGAGCACCGGCCGCGCTTCTTCCGGAGAAAGACCGTGCGCCGTGCTCAGATATTTCACGATGGCCCGCGCTTCTTCCGGCTGCAGCGCGAGGCCATGCACCAGAATCATGTCCTTGAGCACCGCCTGCCAGCCCTCGGGCGTCGTGCGCGAGAAGGAAATCCGCTCCATGTTCCCGCGCTCGTCGCTCTTGTGGCAGGAGCCGCACTTCGCGATCACCAGCGGATCCGCAACCCGAACCCCGGCCTCATTCGACTGCGCCAGAACGCGGCCCGCCGCCATCAGACACACCACACCCGCAAGTACGTGTGGCCAGTGACGGATCATTCGCAAGCGCTCCTCCAGGAAAATTCGAACTGACCGCAGACAGGACGGGACGGGAGGCGGGCAAAACAGGGCGCCGACCCCTTGAGTCTAACAGCCGTCCCTCAGCGCGCCGCGGCCCGCGAGTTCTTCTCGAGCGCTTCGCGCACCGCCGCGTAAGACCGCTCCTTCATCCCTTCGCACGTTCTCGCCACAAACCCGCTCACGTTGGCCACCGCGAAGCTGACCCCGTGCAGATTGCGCGCCGGCGGGACTCCCGGCGCCGATCGGGGATACCCCGAAGCGCACACCGCCTGAGCCGTGCAATGGAACTCATCCCGCGGGCAATCCCAGTCGAGATCCACTCCGATCACGCCCGCGAGGCTCCCCGGAAGCGCCGCCAGGCCTTCCGCTTCGCGCGCCGAAACCAGAACGATGCCGCGCTCCCGTGCCCGCTCGACCACGCGCTCGAACCGTTCCCGATGCGCCGGATTCGTCGTCCCGAGGCTCAGATTGATCACGTCCATCCGGTTTTCGATCGACCACTCGATGGCGCGCAGCAGAATGTCGATCGTGGTGCGCAGCGACGAATGAAACACCCGCACCGCGAAATATTCCGCATCGGGAGCCTTCTCCTGAATCGCCGCCATCACCGCGGTGCCGTGGCCGATGACATCCTGGTACGAGGGATCGTTCCCTTCCGGCCCGATTGTCACCCCGCCCGCGACCCCGCGGATATGCGGATGCCCCGCGTGCACGCCGCTGTCGATCACGGCGACCCGCACGCCTTTGCCCGTAAATGAAGCGAAGGGAGAGATACCCCGAGTGTACTGCTGGCACAATGTCAGTGAATGCGTGTCGTGATCCGGGGAAACAGCGTGGCGGCCTGGTGCTCGGTCCATCTGCTGAAGCAAAGCGGCCTGGCGCCGGTCTTCTGCCCTGCCGGCCGCCCCGGCGTTCCCGCCATCATGCTGAGCGATCCCGCGCTCGCGCTCATTCGCGATATCTTCGGCAACCGCAGCCTGTTCGCTTCCGCTCACCCGATTCACCATCGCGTGGTGCAGTGGGGACCGGCCGCGAACGCCCTCACTCTCGATCATTCGGCCGTGGTGGTCTCGGAAGCCGAACTCCTCGATGCTTTCGGTGAAGCTGTCACGACCGGGCAAACACCCCCGCCGGCCGACTTCACCATCTTCGCCGCGCGCCCGCTCGCCGCCGACGTCACCGAACACCGCTTCGGCACGCGCGTCGCCGCGGCGGCGAAGATCAGCCTCAAGGATCCGGCGGATTCGAATTCCTGCTGGATCGAATCGCTCGAGGAAGGCTGGCTTTTTCTCATTCCCAACGCGACCGGCTCCGGCTGGCTCCTTTCGGTCGGCCCCGCTCCCGAAGCTGCGCTCGCGAAGAGCCGGCTCATCGGCTCCCGCATCGCGTCCATCGAACCGGCTGCCGGCCATTTCCCCACCGCGCCGCGCATCGTCGATCCGCTCGGAGGCGTCACCGAATCCGGCTCCGCCTGGCTCGCCTGCGGAACCGCCGCTCTCGCCTTCGATCCCCTTTGCGGTGACGGCACCGCGCACGCCGTCCGCGAAGCCATCCTCGCCTCTGCCGTGGTTCGCGGCGTCGCGAAAGGAGCCGACCCGCGCGCCCTGCTCGCCCACTATCAGGCGCGCCTCACCGCCGGCTTCTGCCGCCATCTCGCCGCCAGCCTCGATTTCTACCGCACCGGAGAGACCACCCCCTGGTGGCAGGGCGAACGCGCCGCGCTCGAGACCGGGCTTGCCTGGTGCACCGCGCGAATGCGGGAATACGGTCCCTTCCGCTACCAGCTCAACAATCTCGATCTGGTTCCGCTTACCTCCGGTAAATAACTCCGCCCTTCATCACGAACGAGACTTTTTCGAGCGCGGTAATATCCTTCGTCGGATCGCCCGGCACGGCGATGATATCGGCGTAGTAACCGGTCTTGAGCGCGCCGATCTGCCCCTCCCAGCCAAGCAGCTTCGCGCCGTTCAGCAAGCCCGCCTGGAGCGTGGCAAGAGGCGTCATCCCGTACTTCACCATCGACACATACTCGCGCGCCTGCGTCCCATGTGGAAACGGCCCCACATCCGAACCCACCGCAAACGGAATGCTTGCCGCCATCTGCCGCCGGAACTGTGCGACATGAAAATCAAGCGACTCATGCCGCGCCGGAGTCTTCGATTGCTCGGCGAAATACTCCGAGATCGCAAAGGTCGGCACTGCCGGAATCTGTTTCTCCTTCATCAGCCGCATCGTTTCATCGGAAAGAAAATCCGCGTGATCCACCGACGCGACGCCGGCCTTCACCGCGTATCCCGTTCCCGGTTCGCCCGTCGCATGCACCGCGACTTTCTTCCCTACGCGCGCCGCTTCCTCAACCGCCGCCGTCAGCTCCGCGACCGTGTACTGGTAAGGCGTGGTGAATACGCCATTGCGCAGCGTGTCCCGCCCGGTCTCATAAATCTTGGTGAAATCC
>DASPQQ010000318.1:0-6907 GCA_035624885.1 Bryobacteraceae bacterium
CATCCCACTCAAGGACGTGCGGCGCGATTTCGGCTTGGGCGAATTCGCGGACGGCGCGGCGGAGCTGGATCTGCTCGGGTGTGTAATCGAAGTCCACAGTGTGATTATTGCCCAGACGCAGGCGCGGCCTGCGAACATGGAGCTTCGAGCGTATGGATCTGAAACTGCATCACGTCGGAATAGTCGTCAAGGATATAGAGCACTCCGTGCAGACGTATCTGGCGATGGGATATGAGCTTCGCACGGCGGTGATTCACGATCCGGTGCAGACGGCTTTCGTGCAGTTTCTCAGGATTGCCCGCGACAGCGCTTACATCGAACTCGTTTCGCCGGATGGCCCGGGGAGCAAACTCGCCAACGCGCTCCAGAAAGGCGGTGGCCTGAATCACCTCTGCTACGCCATCCCGGACATCGAAGCCGGCTGCGCCTGGCTTCGGGAGCGGGGATTTATGGCCATCGCCGATCCTGTGCCCGCCGTCGCGTTCGGTGGACGCCGCGTGGCGTGGTTTCGCGGACCCGACCGGCTGCTGGTGGAACTTGTGGAAAGCGGGGCCGAAGGCGAACTCTGAATGTTAAACTTAGGGTTTTTCGCAGATGCTCGCGACAACATCAGAGATCCTGCGGTGTCTGGAACCGCCGGTCGATATAACAACGATGTTGCGGAAGCGGAGGGTCCTTAAGGAGCTTCTTTCCGAACAGAACCCCCAACTGACGTGCCGCGTCGCCATTCTGGGCGGTTCGACGACCGCGGAGGTGCGTTCGGCTCTTGAAATTTTCCTGCTGCGGCGATCGATCCGGCCCGAATTCTATGAGTCGGAATACGGCCGCTTCTCTGAAGATGTGCTGTTCGAAAATCCGGAGCTCGATAAGTTCGAGCCGCAGATCGCTTACATCCACACGACTTCGCGCAACCTCCGCGCGTTTCCTTCGCTCGGGGCGGGCGCGGACGAGGCCGCGGCGGCGACCAGCGAAGAGCTTTCCCGCTTCCGCGCTGTCTGGGAGAAACTGCATGAGAAGTTTCCACGCTGCACGGTAATCCAGAATAATTTCGATCTGCCCGCTCTGCGTCCCCTGGGCAATCTGGAGGCTGGTTCACACGCGGGCCGCGTGATGTTCGTCAACCGCCTGAACTTCGAATTCGCACGGGCCGCCGCGGGAAACCCGAGCCTCTACATCCAGGACATCCAGTCGCTTTCCGCGGAGCTCGGCGCTGAGAAATGGTTCGATCCGACTTACTGGTTCGGCTACAAGCTTGCTGCAACGCCCTATGCCTGCGCGGCGATCGGGCTGAATCTCGCCAATATGATCGGGGCCCTTTACGGCCGCACCCGCAAATGCCTGGTTCTGGATCTGGATAACACGCTCTGGGGCGGTGTGGTGGGCGACGATGGCGTGGCAAATCTCAAACTCGGCCGCGAAACCGCCGCGGCGGAAAGTTACCTTGCGTTCCAGCAGTACGTGAAGGATCTGAAACAACGCGGAATCCTGCTGGCCGTCTGCTCGAAGAACGAAGAGTCTTCCGCGCTCGAAGGACTTAATCACCCTGACGGCGTGCTCCGGCCCGAGGACTTCTCGGTCATCAGGGCCAACTGGGAACCGAAGCACGAGAACATTGCCGCCATCGCAAAGGCGCTGAACATCGGGCTCGACAGTCTGGTGTTTGTTGACGACAACCCCGTGGAGCGCGACATCGTACGACGCAATCTCCCGCAGGTGCTCGTGCCGGAGATCGGCTCGGACCCGGCTCAGTTCACCACGATCCTCGAACGGAGCGGCTGTTTCGAAGTGCTCTCCATCAGCAGCGACGACCTGCAGCGCGCTCGTTACTATCAGGACAACAAGGCCCGCGAAGACCTGGAAGCGGCCTTTGGCAGCTACGATGAATTTCTCGACTCGCTGCAGATGGAAGCCGAGATCCGGCCCTTTTCCCCCGTCTACCTGGACCGGATCACGCAGCTCACGAACAAGACGAACCAGTTCAACTGCACCACGCGGCGATATACCCAGGCGGAGATCGAGCAGATCGCCATCGAACCCCGTTACATTCACCTTTACGGGCGGCTCAAAGACAGGTTCGGCGATAACGGGCTGATCAGCGTGGTGGTGGGGGAAATCGAAGGCGACACGCTGCGCATCCTGCTCTGGCTGATGAGCTGCCGGGTTCTGAAGCGCGGCATGGAGGAAGCCATGATGGATACACTGGAACGGCAGGCGCGGAACCGCGGCGTGCGGCTGGTCATCGGCGAGTACTTCCCGACCGCGAAGAACGCGATGGTCGCGCAGCTTTACGGCCAGCTTGGATTTGGAAAGGTCAGCGAAGACAGCGCGGGCAACACGGTCTGGCAGTACCGGATTCCCGCGGAACCCACGCCGCGCAACCGCGCGATCCGGATATCCGAATGACGACACTCGAACGTATTCAGGCAATTCTCAGGGATGTGCTGAACGAGCCCGGCCTCGAGATCACACGCGACTCGAGCGCCCAAACGGTGCGGGGATGGGACTCGCTGGCTCATGTGGACATCCTGTGGAACGTGGAGCAGGAGTTCAAGGTCCGGTTCCCTCTGGGTGAAATACAGAATCTGAAGAACGTGGGAGAACTGGTGGATCTGGTGGATCGGAAAGTCGCCGCAAAAGGCTGACGGACGATGCCGTTCCATTCCTTCGAATTCATCTTCGTTTTCGTTCCTCTTTCCGTGGCCGGCTATGCGCTGCTGGGCAGGGCGTCGGCGACATCGGCGCGCGTGTGGCTCATTCTCAGCTCCCTTGTGTTCTACGCATGGGCCGGTTCGCGGGCCCTGCCGATTCTGGCGGCTTCAATCGTCTTCAACTACTGGATCGCGGGCCGGCTCGATCCGGAGTCGCCGAAGAGCGCCCGTCTGCTGAAACTGGCCCTCGCAGTCAATCTTGCGGCGCTGGCATTTTTCAAGTACACCGGGTTCCTGGCCGACAATATCCGGACTCTGTCCGGGGCCAGCTGGACCGTTCCGGCTCTCATTCTGCCGCTCGGCATCAGCTTCTTCACGGTGCAGCAGATCATGTTCCTGGTCGACCGCCACCAGGGGCTCATCGATCAGCCCGGGTTTTCCGATTACGCTCTGTTCGTCTCCTGGTTTCCTTACACGGTTTCCGGACCCATCACCCGGTGGAAGGACGTGATTCCGCAGATGCCGGCCGAGGCGCGGGTGGAGAGCGAGAACCTCGCCCGCGGCACGATCCTGTTCACGCTCGGGCTGGCGAAGAAAGTAATCCTCGCCGCAGCCTTCTCGCACTGGGCGGACACCGGATTTGCCCACGCGGCCAGCCTGGGCCTGATGGGATCGTGGCTCGCGACCGCGGGCTTTGCACTCCAGCTTTACTTCGACTTCAGCGGCTACACCGATATGGCGCGCGGCGTGGCGATGATGTTTGGCGTCAGGCTGCCGGAGAATTTCAACAACCCGTTCCGCTCGCTTACCATCACGGAGTTCTGGCAGCGCTGGCACATGAGCCTGACGCACTTCATCACGAATTACATCTACACGCCCATCCTGCGGGCGCGGCGTCCCACGTTCCGCCGGGGGATCTATGCCACGTTCATCACCATGACCCTCGCGGGAATCTGGCACGGCGCTTCATGGACGTTCGCGCTGTTCGGCCTCTGGCACGGCATCGGTCTGGCCGCGAACAGCGTGTGGCGCAGATACGGACGGCCGCTGCCGGCCGCCGCTGCGTGGCTGCTGGCGATGGCTTTTGTACTGACGGGATTCGCATTCTTCCGCGCCCAGTCCCCGGCAGATGCTCTCGCGGTCATCCGGCAGATGTTTCTTCCTGCGCACCTGGGTGGCCCGGGCTTCACCGAAATGTTGTCCGATCCGCAGCCGACGCGGACGATCTCGATGATTGCCGGAATCGCCCTCCTGTTCTATCCCGCGAACGCGTCCGGGATTGCGGAAAAGAGCGTTCTGCGGCCACGGCTGGCAGCCGCTCTGGCGTTCTGTCTTTTCGTCTGCGTCGTGCTGATGAACTCCAAGCCGGTGGAGGGCTTCATCTACCGTCAGTTCTGAGCCTGCCCGAGCAGCAGACCCAACTCCTTTCGCGCGTCCGGGAGACCGGGGTGCACCGGATCCACCCAGCCGGCAGGATCGCCGCCGTATGAGTCCGGGCCGGAGAGATCGAAAAGGCGCGCGCGATAAAGAACGGCGAGTTGCGCGATGGCGCGGCGGGCCTCGCGTTCGGCCGATGCGAGTGAAGGCACGCGATCGATGGCGGCGCGCAGCGCAGGATGAACCGGGGTGATCCAGAGAACGATGCGGGCGCCGTCGGCCGAGGCTTCGCTCAGCAGCGAGCGGAGGCGATCCAGGCGGCCGGGCGATAGACTCTGGAATTCGGCGCGGTACTGGACCATGAGTTTTTCGATCTCGGGCGGCGAGATCCCGGCCGGCCCCCTGGCGGGACTTTCAACCGAAGCCATCAGGCTTCCATCCGGGCGGAAGCGATCGATCGGAGGCTTCGGTGAGGCCCAGTTGCGCAGGCTTGTTCCGAGATCGGTGAACGTCTGGAAGCGCAGATAGTGCGGATAAAGCCGCGCGTAGTGCCAGAGCGGCAGGAGCCCGGGTTCGAGCTGACGGCTCAGTTCGTAGTTTCCTTTCAGGTCCTGCGATGGTTCGGCCCCGGCGCGGAGAAGGAAGGTGTCGATACCCACGACGATCATCTCCGGCGGCCCTGCAGGGCGCCGGAAGAAGCGGTAGAGGGCGAGCATGCTGTCGGTCGAAGCATCGTAGACACAGGCATTGAAGAATCTCAGCCCGGTCATCCGGTCAGCCTGCTCCGGCTCGAGAATGCCGCAGCGGCTGGAACCGAGGAGAAGGCCGGTCACTTTCCCGTCGGCGGCGAATTTGCGGAAGAACTCCACTTTGACGCGCAGGTTGTTGGGCCAGATCTGAGGGACGGGGCTGCCGAAGAAATACCGGCTCGGGTCCGTAGCGGTGACTGCGGCGAAGAGCACCAGCACCAGGAGAATCAGCGAAATGGCGAAAGCCGAGAGGAAGCGCAATGGCTCCCTGGACGGTCGCGACGATGCGGAGAGGGGTTGGGAGGAACTGGCCGTCACCATTGGCTGAGTCAAAGCTGAGTCAGGCCGGCTGCACCTGCTGGCCGGATAGAATATACTACCGTCCGATAGTTGCCCGCGCAAAAGCGTCAGGGAGAAATACTCATGAAATGAGCAGTTCCGGGGCCTTGCCGCCCTTTTCGCTCTGTCTCTGGCGAGCGCTTTTGTGCAGCAGAACCCGAAGACGAACGTTGCGACTTACATCTCCGATGAAGAGATCAGGGAAGTTCTGAAGAACGCGCCGCCGAAGATTCTCAACGGGCCGGGCGCGAGCGGCAAGGTGAAGCTTTCATCCCTCCGAATGTCTGCGATCACGGATCATGTGGATTACCTGAGCATCCGGCCGGATCCGGATCATCTGCTGCCGCTCGGTTATGTGAATCCCGCGATCAGGGATATGAAGCCGTAGACCCACGTCCGCGTTTCGCACATTGAGAGCGGCGGGTAAAGCCTGCCGCTTCTTTTGTTCAGTCCTCCCTGGAATCAGGTGGTAATCAGGCGCGCATGGCGCGGTCGTGCAATGTGGTCAGCGCCTGCCAGGCGGCGGCAACGGCGCCCTCCTGCCAGTCCGGCTGGGAATAGGGCGCGGTCGCCGCCGACCCGATCAGCAGCCGGTTATCCATCTTCGACAACGTCACGCGCCGGAGATCCCCGCCTCCGCCTCCGCGCCCGCCGCCGCCGCCCGCGTAGCCGCCGCGGCTGTATTCGACCTTCTTCCACCAGACGGCATAAGCGCTCTCGAACTCCTGACGGATCTGCGGATGCACCTTGCTCGAATGCATCAGCACGTGCTCGATGCGGTCGGCGATCGGCTTGTCCAGCAGTTCGCCGTACTGACCGTTCGAGTACAGGCCGAGCAGCACGCCTTTTTTCTGGAAGTAGCCAAACGAAGGATAGGAGAACTCGCCGAGCGGAAGATCGGAGTAGAGGTGCCCGCCGAAAATCTGGTCGTCCTCTTCCCAGAACCGGCGCTTCATCGCCAGCCCCACCTTGGCGCTGTTGCTGTGATTCGTCGCCTTCACGGCCGCCATGATGTCCGGTGAGAGCTGGACGTCCATGGCGGCGAGGATCGGCATCGGCAGGCACATCACGACGTAGTCGGCCTTCAGTTCAGTCGTCTTTCCCGTCTTCGTGTCTTTGTAGACCACCGTGGCGCCGCGCTCGTCCTGCCGGATCGACTGCACCGCGGCATTCATGGTGATGCGATTCGTCCCGATCGCACGCGCCCCGGCTTTCCAGATCATGTCCATGCCGCCGACCGGCTGGAACATGGGCGCCGCCGTTGTGCCTTCGGTCTGAGGAATGGACCGGATGTTTCTCGTGAAGTTCCCCTGCAGAAGCGCAGTGAGCTGGTAAGGATCGCCCGGCCCGCGACTGTCGAAAGCTTTGTAGCGATGGTCGCTCGAATCGAGATAGCCCTGATTCACGAGGAAGCGCACCAGCTGCTGCTGGTCCTCGGGGGTCATCGGGAGATCGAGGGCCTTCTGATCGATGGCCTTCACGAGCAGCTCGTTCACATGGCCGATGAGGTCGGCTTTCACTTCCCGCAGCCGCACTTTCTTTCTGGCGAGCGAGCCGACATTGGCGTTCTCATAGTAGAAGTAGGAGCCGTCCGCCTCATTGACGAACATCTCCATGGCGACGCCCCATTCCCTGCAGTAGCCGAGCACGCCGGTGTGCGAATACGGAATGCGCCACGGGCCGGCGTTGACCCACAGTCCTTCGTCCCAGTTGCACTTCTGGGTGTCGCCGCCAATCTCGGTGTGGGTCGCGCCTCCCTTGATCGCCCACGCGAGCCCGCCGATCCGGTCTCGC
>DASPQQ010000319.1:0-24771 GCA_035624885.1 Bryobacteraceae bacterium
ACGCCCCGTGAAAAGGCCGAGGATTCGGCAACCAGAACGCTCTTGCGGTTTGCGAATCCAGCCGTGCCCTGGAACCAGCTGCCGGCAGACGCCCGGATCACCTGGTTGAGATCGAGGAAGTCCGCGACCCGCTTGCCCACCACCGCCGAGCCGAGCAGGCCCTTGCGGCTGGCTTTCTGACGAATGGTCACCGTATCCTCCACCACGTCGAGAATCTCGTCGACTACCAGGCCGACGCTGCGGTCACCGTCGTTGAACACGATCACCCGCAGCAAGTCGGTTGTCCGGCCCTGGTCCTGCGTTTCGGGTTCGAGAACTTCGCGCAATGGCACGAGGGAAAGGATGCGGTCGCGGTATTGCACCACCTGGCGTCCGCCCGCGCGCTCGATGGAGGCCGCTTTGAACTCCTCCAGCCGCGCGACAAGAGAGAGCGGCACGGCGAGGCGATCGAAGGAACCGGCGCGGAACAGGAGCAACCGCTGCTGCTCCATCCCGGATTGTGCCTTCTGTTCTGTCGCGGTACGCGTCTGCTCGCGCGATTCCGCGAGGACGCCGGAACGCTGGCCGACGCCCAGCACGTCCAGGATCAGGGCCACCTTGCCGTCACCCATGATTGTGGCGCCGGCGTACACGCTGAGTCCCTTCAGCTGCTTGCCGAGGGGCTTGACCACGATTTCCTGGGTGTCGTTGATGCCGTCCACCACCAGCCCGAACTGCCGGTCCTCGGCCTGCAGGACCACCATGTTTACTGCCTCCGCGCGCTCGGCCGGTTTCAGTCCCAATACCTGGTTGAGATACGCGATCGGCAGCAGACTCCCGCGGCGCCGGTAGACCGGCGTTCCATGCACGTGCTCGATGCGCTTCTCCGAGGAATCTCCCTCGAGGCGAATCAGTTCGAGGAGGCTGACCTGGGGAATGACGAACCGCTCCCCGCCACTGCTGACTACGAGGCCGGGAATGATCGCCAGAGTCAGAGGGATCTTGAGCTTGACCGTTGTGCCTTCGCCCGCCCGGCTCAGGACATCCACGACGCCGCCGATTTTCTCGATGTGCGATTTGACGACGTCCATGCCCACGCCGCGCCCCGAGACATTGGTCACCGTTTGCGCCGTCGAGAAGCCCGGCTGGAAAATCAGGTTCAGTGCCTCGCGGTCACTGAGCTTCCCGGCCCGCTCGGGCCGCAGCAACCCCTTCTCGATGGCTTTCTGTTTGACCCGCGCCACGTCAATGCCGGCCCCGTCGTCGCCGATCTCGATGTTGACCTGCCCGCCTTCGTGATAGGCGCGCAGGGTCAGTTTTCCTTCCGGCGGTTTGCCGGCGCGCGAACGGATTTCGGGCGCCTCGATTCCATGGTCACAGGCGTTCCGGACCAGGTGAACCAGCGGGTCCTTGATCGCTTCAATAATGGTCCGGTCGAGTTCCGTTCCGGAGCCATCCATCTCCAGCCGGACCTGCTTGCCCAGTGCTACCGCCATGTCGCGTACCACGCGCGGCAGCTTGTTCCAGACCATGCCGATGGGCTGCATCCGCATCTTCATGACTCCTTCCTGCAACTCGGTGGTAATCAGGTTCAGCCGCTGTGAAGTCGCGTTGAGCGCGGCGTCCTCGCGCTCGGTGTTGAACTGGAGAATCTGATTGCGGGTCAGCACCAGCTCCCCGACCAGATCCATGAGTTTGTCCAGACGTCCCACGCCGACCCGGATGTTTGCGTCGGCCACGGCAGAGGCCTTCACGCTGTCCTCCGGCTGTTCCATCGCCGTTCCCGGCGGGGCAGCGGGACCGGGTTGTTTCCCGGCAGCGCCTGGCAGCCGGACGGCAACCCGCAGACGTTCGGTCAGGTCCTCAAAGCCGGCAGAACCCTCCGCTCCGGTCGCCTCGATGGACGCCAGCACTTTGCGCGTCGCATCGACCGTGTCCAGAATGAGGGACACGAGCGAAGGCTCGAGTTCCCGCTTCCCGTCGCGCAACTGGCTCAGCAGGTTCTCGGCCTGGTGCGTGATTTTCTCCAGAGTGGAAAAGCCGAGGAAACCACACGTGCCCTTGATCGTGTGGATGACGCGGAAGATACTGCCCAGCAGCTCCCGATCGTTTGGCCGCTTTTCGAGTTCGACCAGCTCCTGATCGAGGCGCGAGAGGTTCTCATGACTCTCGACCAGAAACTCACTGATCACATCCCGATCCTGCTCTCGCATCTCCATACTTGTCAGCACTCTCGATGGGAAACTCCTCCCTTACTGCGGAGCCGTTTCGCGTCTGATCCCTTCGTCGCGTCCCAAAAGCAAACGCAGTGCCAAAAAAGACATAAACAGGACACCGCCTGTTAAGTCCGAAAATCTACTGAAAATAAAGGTGATTTAGCGAGCAGCGACGCTTGCACTCTTGTCGCAGACTGCGTCAATAAAGGCTGATTGACAATTTGATTGTCATAATCTTGACAGGGCTGAAACGCAGCACTCTCCAGCATAAGAACTGTTGTTTGTGGTGGATAACGGGAAGTCTAAACCAGGTCTCTGGTTTATGTCACTTACGACACAGGACAGGTTGGACGCCGAACGATTGCGCAGCCGCGGCGATCGGCAATTCGAAGCTCAGCCCCAGACAACGGTCATTGGCAATCGAACAGGCCGGCCGTGATTTTCACGATCTGGCCGCAAACCCCGCAGCCTTTGCGACGCCTGCGAGCTCGGCCAGCAGCGGGCCCAGGTCCGCTTCATACCGGCGCCAGCGCTGGAGCGAGCTTCGATACACCGGCTTGCGAACCTGCGCGGCGCTGGCTGTCTGCACGGCACGTTTCGTTCGATGAAACTCCACCGAGCGTTCGTCCCAGGGCAATCCGCAGTATTCAATCAGCCGCCGCGCCTGTCCTTCGGGGTCGTTCACCACGTCCTCATAGACGACGTCGAGAACCGAACCCTCCGGGAAGACGGATCGCCAGTGCGCCATCAGATCCGCGTACCGGCTGTAATGCCGTCCCAGCTCGCCCAGATCGTAGCTGAAGAGCTGGCTGGCCGTGAACAGCTTCGAGTAGCACGAAACGCAGGTGTCGACCGGGTCGCGCAGCGTATGCACGATGCGCGCGTTCGGCAGCATCATGCGAATCAGGCCGATGTGAAGGAAGTTCCCCGGCAGCTTGTCGACCACGCGCGCTTTCCCGTTCCCGAGCGCAGCCAGCCGCGCGACGTACGTCTGCCCCATGCGCCGCAGCACCGCGCCATCCAGATTCACTCCGGCAAAGGCACCGATCACCTGTTCGAGATCCGTCCGCTCACCCGCCGCATGAACCTGCGGATGACCCGCCAGAATCTGCTCCACCAGCGTGCTTCCCGAGCGCGGCATCCCGAGCACGAAAATGGGCACTGCCGACGGCTCTCCGGCTCCATGGAACCGCTCGATCACTTCCCGCGTGAACACTGCTTTCGTGCGCGCGAACACCCGCGCGGCGCTCGCCTCGTCGTAGGGGATCTGCGCGCGCTTCGCCGCGTTGCCCCGCCGCAGGTGCTCAAACGCGCGTCGATACTCGCCGCAATCCTCCAGCGCCTTGCCCAGCGCGAAATGAATATAAGGACGATCGCCGGCCGGCAGCTCTGCCCGCTGCGCCAGTTCCTCGAGCGCCGCCAGTTCCGTGTCGCCCGCGCCAAACGTCCGGATCTCGGCGCGATTGAAATGCGCTTCCGCATAATCCGGCCGCAGCGCGATGGCGCGTCCATAATGCTCCAGGGCGCGATTCATCCGGCCCTGGGTCGACAACCAGTTGGCCAGGTTGTTGTGCGCTTCCGCCGAACCAGGCCGGAGCGCCAGCGCCTGCTCGAAATGCAGAGCAGCCTCATCCACTCTTCCCTGCGTCAGCAGGGCCACGGCAAGATTGTTATGCGCGTCAGCGAATCCCGGCTCCCGCAGCAGAGCCTTTTCATAGCGCGCAATGGCCTCCTCCAGGCGGCCCGCGGTGTGAAACTGGAGGCCGGCGGTAAACATTTGCTGTGCGTCCGGGTGCATTCCGCGGGTACGTTCAGCAATCCCCCAGCCAATGCGGCGTGTAATGGCTTCAACGAGATACGCCCTGCCGGCCGCGCTTCGCGGGCCGTTTCGTCAAAACCTTGACACTCTGAGGCCGGGCATACCAGCGGCCATAAATAATCTTTTGTCCCGCCATCGAATTTTTTGATAGTCTGTTGACGGGTACCCAGTCGGTGCCCCCGGACCGGGACGCGTCCATGAGGAACCGTATCTTTGCGCTTGGTGCGCTTCTAAGCGTCTGCGCCTGCCTTCACGCGGCTGATGTTTCTGCCGCGCCGCTCGCCATTTATTATTCGTTCGATTCCCGTCCGCCCCAAACCCTCTTCAGCGAAGTCCAGGCCGAAATGAGCCGCATTTTCGCGCCCACCGGCATGAATATCGTCTGGCGCTCCCTCGATCAGCGCTCCGGCGCCGAATCGTTTCGCGAAATCGTCGTCCTTCGCTTCCGCGGCGCCTGCTACTTCGAACCGGGACCGGAGCACTCCGGCGCCTTCGAGCCCTCCAGCCTCACTCTCGCCGAAACCGACCTCGTCGACGGTCACATCCTCCCGTTCGGCGACGTGCAGTGCGATCAGCTCCGCCACTTCCTCTCCCCGGTCGACTCATCGATGAGAGAGGATGCCGGCAACGCCGCTCTCGGCCGCGCCATCGCGCGCGTCAGCGCGCACGAGATGTACCACATGATCACCGGGTCGATGACTCACGCGCGCAGCGGCATCGCCCGCGCCGAGCACTCCCGCTCCGACCTCACCGCGGCCTCGTTCACTTTCGCGAAAACGGAAGAAGCCTGGCTTCGTTCCTGGGTCGAGCGCCGCATGGGGCCGGAGAAGAACGGCACGCCGGCTCCTGTGACGGTCGCCGCGCTCGAAAACGCGCCTGATGCCAGCGGCGCGTCCTCTGCTTTCGTCGGCGGCGACCCCCGCTAACGTCTCGATAACTCGCAATCGTTCGTTCATCAGCCTGTAAAGGAATCGAATCTATGTTGGGGAATGGCATTCGAATCGTTCCCTTCTAATCGCCTGCCCGGTCCGCTTGCGACAGTAGTGAACCGGCTGCTTCGCATTGACCAGCTCGAAGGCCTCTACGCACGCACGCGTGGCCAGGGGTTCGTCCGCACTCTTCTCGACGACCTTCAGATTCAGCTCCAGATCAGCCCCGCCGATCTGGGAAAAATTCCCGCGACCGGCGCCGTTGTCGCGGTCTCGAATCATCCAACCGGAATTCTCGACGGCGTCATGCTCGCCGACCTCCTCACCCAGGTCCGCCCCGACGTCCGCATCCTGACCAATCAGCTCCTCGGCGATCTGCCCGAGCTCGCCCGCCTCTGCATTTTCATCGATCCCTTCGATCGTCCGGAAACGCGCGCGGCCAACGGCCGCGCTCTCCGCGAGGCCATCCGCCATCTGCACTCGGGCGGCATGCTCGTCATCTTCCCCGCCGGTGAAGTCTCGCACTTCGATCTGCGCAAGCGCGCCATCTGCGATCCCGAGTGGAACAAAACCGCCGCGCGCCTGATTCGCCTCACGCGCGCCAGATCGCTGCCCATTCTGATTCGCGGCGCCAACGGGATTCCGTTCCAGATGCTCGGCATGGTTCACCCGCGTCTGCGCACCGTGGCTCTGCCGTCGGAAATGCTCAACAAGCGCGGCAAATCCGTTGAGATCCGCATCGGCAGCATCATCGAAGCTGCCCGCATTGAAGCGATCCTCGACGACGAAGAGGCCATCCGCTACCTTCGTCTGCGCACCGAACTGCTGGCGCACCAGCCCAACGAACAGCAGCATCCCCCGAAGCCCCAGCCTTTGCCTTTCAGCGTTCCCGTCGCGGAAGCTCTGCCGGCGGAGATTCTGGCGCAGGAGATTGCTTCGCTTCCCGCCGATTGCCTGATGGAAGAGGCGCGCGATCTTGCCGTCTACATCGCCCGCGCCCAGCAGATCCCCTCCATCCTGCGCGAGATCGGCCGGCTGCGCGAGCTCACTTTCCGCGCCGCCGGCGAAGGCACCGGCAAGGCGCTCGATCTCGATCGCCACGATCCGCACTACCTCCATCTCTTCGTCTGGCACCGCGAAAAGAACGAAGTCGTGGGAGCCTATCGCCTCGGCGACGTTCCCGCGCTCCTCTCAAAGTTCGGCCGCAAAGGCCTCTACACCGAATCCGTCTTCAGGTTCAGCCTCGGCTTCTTTGACCGCCTCGGTCCGGCGCTCGAGCTCGGCCGTTCCTTCGTCCGCCAGGAATACCAGCGCCAGTTCGCGCCTCTCCTTCTTCTCTGGAAGGGCATCGGCGCCTGGGTCGCGCGTCATCCCGAATATTCGAAACTGATCGGCGCGGTCAGCGTCAGCAACCAGTATTCGCCCGCATCGCGCGAACTCATCGCCCGCTACTTCGAGAAGCAGAGCGGCTCTGGCGGCTGGCGCAGCGAAGTTCGCCCGCGCCGTCCGCTGCGCGGCAAACTCGTCAGCAAATGGGAGCTCTCCGCGCTCTGCTCTCTGCTGCCGGACGTGGAAGATCTCTCCGCGCCCATCGCCGATCTCGAGCCCGATGGCAAAGGCATCCCGATCCTGGTCCGCCAGTACGTGAAACTTGGCGGCAAACTTCTCGCCTTCAGCGTCGATCCCGACTTCGGCAACACTCTCGACGGTTTCGTGATGGTCGACCTCACCCGCACCTGTCCCGAAACCCTCGCGCGCTACATGGGCAAGGAACAGACGCGCCGCTTCCTCGCCTGGCACGCGTTATCATCCTCGTTTGAACCAGCTGCCTGAGCCCTGGCTGCGCGGCATCGACGCGAATCACGATCCTGTCATCGGACATCTGCTGCGCTCGAGCCAGCAGATTCGTGAAGACATCTCTCAGGCTGTCTCAGGCCTCACACTGGAACAGATCTGGTCCAGACCGAACGGCGCCGCCTCCGTCGGCTTTCACGCCAGACACCTCGCCGGCAGCACGGATCGCCTCTGCACCTATCTCGAAGGCCGCCAGCTCAGCGCGGAACAACTGGCAGAACTGAAGAACGAAGCCGAACCCGGCGAGGACGCCGCCTCGCTCCTCGCCCGCATCGACACCGCACTCGATCGCTATGAATCTCTCCTTCGCAGCCTGATGCCAGACCAGTTTGCGACCATCCGCGAAATCGGCCGCCGCCGGCTCCAGACCACGGCCATCGGACTCGCGATCCACATCGCCGAACACGGCCAGCGCCATACCGGCCAGGCCACAAGCATCGCGAAGATCGTTTGCTCCGGCTGAACCGTCTTTACGGCCAATCCTGTGCGGCGTGCCGGATACGCAGGACCTGAACATGCTCGCCGATAACCTCACAGACAGCGACGTACGGGCGTGGCGAGAAGACCAATTCACGAGTGTTCTCGGCCAGCCCGATCCGGCCAATGTAAGGAGACTTCGCGAGCCGGGCGACGGTCCGATAAATGGTTTGAGCCACCCGGCGGGCAGCGGCGGGATTGTCTTTCCGGATGTAGTCGACGATGGCCGCCAGGCCGTCGGCGGCCGTGGTCGTCCATCGAACGCGCATCAGGCGCGAAACATGCTCTCGATACGGGCTACAACTTCGTCGTGTTCGAGCAGTTCGCCCCTGCGAGCAGCCGCGCGCCCTGCGTCGACCGCTTCGACGAAGCGAGCGTCGTATTCGAGCATTCGGTCTACTGCCTCGGCAACCAGCTGAGAAGCCTCCCGGCCCGTACGTGACGCCACGTCCTGCAACAGGGCTTCCTTCTCCGGTGAGAGTTGCACTTCCATGGTCTTCAGCCTACCCCCTTCCAGCGTGCGGGATGGGCAGCCTTCCGCTGCGCAGATTCTGCCGGTGCCAATAACCCGGGGTGTCGGACAGCTCGTACAGCAAGTCCCCGCCGTGGTACATACCTGCAGTTATGACAACCGCCTTCCTCCCTGCCTGTTCGATCTGGACTTCCGACAAGGGATGGTGAAAGCGCCATGTGCGCCGAAACTCTTCCAGCTCAATCCTCGGGGCGATGACCACTTCGCTTCCGACTGGGAAGACCGGACCGAGGGGACTCTTGTGAGCCGGATCCATAAAGGAACAGGATATACGCCGGCCGGGCAGGCAAGTGCCGTCAGCCTTTGAGCCTTGTGGACGCGACTTCAGTCGCGTTTCTCTTTCCACTCCGATGATAAAATCGGGATTCCATGACAAACCTGCTTGAGAACACGATGGCCCGCCCGCTCGCGGAGGCCGATCCCGCGATCGCCGACCTGATCGCGAAGGAAACGCGCCGCCAGAGTTCTCAGCTCGAGCTCATCGCCAGCGAGAATTTTGCCTCCGAAGCGGTTCTCGAAGCCACCGGCAGCGTCTTCACCAACAAGTACGCGGAAGGCTACCCCGGCAAGCGCTATTACGGCGGCTGCGAATTTGCCGATGAAGTCGAGAACCTCGCCCGCGAGCGCGCAAAGAAGATCTTCCGGGCCGAGTACGTCAACGTGCAGCCACACTCCGGCTCGCAGGCCAATCAGGCTGCCTTCGCCGCCGTCCTCAATCCCGGCGACATCATCATGGGCCTCGATCTCGCCCACGGCGGTCACCTCACCCACGGCCACAAACTCAATTTCTCCGGAAAGACGTATAACGTTGTCGGCTACCAGGTGAGCAAAGACGATGAGCGCATCGATTTCGATCACGTCGCCGAACTGGCCGCCCGGCACAAGCCGAAGATGATCATCACCGGCGGCAGCGCCTACAGCCGCCAGTGGGACTTTGCCCGCTTCCGCCAGATTGCCGATTCCGTCGGCGCGCTCCTGCTGGTCGACATGGCTCATTTCTCCGGCCTCGTCGCGGCGGGCCTGCATCCGAATCCCTGCGACTACGCCGATATCGTCACCTCCACCACCCACAAAACTCTGCGCGGACCCCGCGCCGGCATCATCCTCGCGAAGGAAAAATACGCCGCGGCCATTGACCGCAACGTTTTCCCCGGCGCGCAGGGCGGTCCCCTGATGCACGTCATCGCCGCCAAAGCCGTCTGCTTCCTCGAGGCCATGCAGCCCGAGTTCATCGCCTACCAGAAGCAGGTGGTGCGCAACGCCCAGGTGCTTGCCGAAACCCTCCGGAAGGAAGGTTTCCGCATCGTTTCCGGCGGCACCGATACCCACCTCATGCTCGTCGACGTCTTCTCGAAAGGCGTCCGCGGCAAGGAGGCCGAAATCGCGCTCGACAAAGCCCGCATCACGGTCAACAAGAACGCCATCCCGTTCGACGTCAATCCCCCGCTCAACCCGAGCGGCATCCGTCTGGGCAGTCCGGCCGTCACCACCCGCGGCTTCGGCGAAGCGGAAATGCGTGAAGTCGGCGCGGTCATTGCCGAAGTCCTGCGTGATACAGAGTCGGAATCGAATATCAACGCGGTCAGAGCGCGCGTCGAGGCACTCACCTCGCGCTTCCCGCTCTACGCGTGGAAGCAAGCCGCGTCTCGGTGAAGATAGCGATCGACGTTCGGCGCATCCGCGATTTCGGCGTCGGTACTTACATCCGAAACCTGGTCCAGGGCCTTGCAACGCTCGGTTCCGGGCACTCCTACATCCTTATCTGTTCCCCGGTTGATGCCGGCCAGTTCGCCGGACTCCCTCCAAATTTCCGCGCCGTCACCCACGCCCGCAAAGACTCCTCGCGGCTCGACCATTTCTCGCTGCCGCGCCTGCTGAAGTCGCTCGACGTCGATCTCACCCACATTCCGTTCCATCGCGTTCCGCTCTTTCTGCCCAGGCCTTACATCGTGACCATTCACGATCTGAGCAGCCTCTTCTTCGATGAAGCTTCCGGCCTTCTCCACGAAGCGCATGTTTTCCGCCTCCGCCGCGGCCTCGAACGCGCCGACCGGATCATCACCGTCTCCGGCGCCACCCAGCGCGATGTCATCAATCTCGCTCCGAGCGCCGCCGATCGCGTCCGGCTCATCTACAACGCACCCGATCCGCAGTTCTCTCCCGCGCCCGGCGCCCGCGACGCGGCCCGCGAACGCCATCGCATCCTCGAACGCTATCAGATTCGCGACCCGTTTCTGCTCTACGCCGGCTCCATCCGTCCGCAGAAAAACATCCCGCGCCTGATCGAAGCTTTCGCCGTGGTGCGCGGCAATCTCGAAAACCACCGCGGCTACCGCAACATCCGGCTCATCATCATAGGCGACGAAATCTCCCGCCATCCCGACGTGCGCCGCGCCGTCATCGTCAGCCGCGTCGAAAACTGCGTCCGTTTTCTCGGCTTCGTGCCGTTCGATACCCTGCGTATCTTCCACGAACTGGCAACCGCGTTCGTCTTCCCGTCGCTTTACGAAGGCTTCGGTCTGCCGCCGCTCGAAGCCATGGCTTCGGGTACGCCCGTCGTCGCCTCGGCGGTCAGCTCACTGCCGGAAGTTGTCGGCGGAGCCGCCATGCTGGTCAATCCGGAAAACGTCTTCGACATCGCGCGCGGCATCACCGAAGTTCTGCTCGACGACAAGCTGCGTCAGGAACTGATACTCAAAGGCCGCCGCCAGGCCGCCAAATTCAGCTGGGCGCGAACCGCCGGGCAGGTGGTCAACCTTTACCGCGAACTCGGATAGTACGCGCGCCGCGTTTCTTCAGACCAGCTTTTCCAGCTCCGTGGCGAGGAACTCCTCATTGAGCTCGCCCGACCGGTAGGTGCGCCCGTCGAAGAAATACCAGCGCCCCCGCGCGCCTTCCGGACAGTAGAAGATCATCTGTTCGTCGATGCTGTTGGCTTCGAGAAACTTCTGGCTGAACGACCGTACCGCGCCGCGCAGAATGTAGGGGATGCGGAAATCGTCGCGCTCATAAGGCTCGTCGGTCACCGAGAATTCGATCTGCAGCAGACGCCCGCGCAGGTTGATCTGAAAAAGGTTCGGGCCGTTATCGTCGAAGCTCTGCCCCGAAAAACTGCCGGGCGAGAGCAAAACCGCCGGCTGCGAAAGCTTCGCGTTGAGGTTGTCCACAAACCGCCGGCAGATGCTGTACAGCTCGACCGCCGCTTCCACCCGCATGCGGTCCACCCGCCGGTTCTCATCGATCAGTTTCTGATCGCGGTCGCCGAGCGCTTCAATCGCTGCCGCCAGCCGGCTCAGCCGATCCGGACGGCTCTTCCTGAATTTCTCGCCCAAACCAAACAATGCGCGCCCTCACCACATCGAGAATGTTGTGCCGCACGAGCGAAATCGCCTGCCAGCGCGCCGGATCCTCCAGCGTCGCTTCATTGGCGATATACAGCAACGTCCCGCCCTTCCGAAGATACCGTACGAGCAGGCCTCCGCTCGATTCCACCACCCAGGGTCCGTTGCCTTTGATCTCCGCGCGAATCGCGGCATTCTGGTCGAGCAGAACCACGTCGTTCGCCGCGAGCAGCCTGTGCATCACGAGATCGGGAGCGAGGCGGGCCGCCACCGGACCCACCAGCGGATCCACCAGCGAACTGGGAAAGGGCATGGCCCCGCGCGTCGCCGTCAGTTCGGCGCCGTAGCCGGGCCCGATCCGGTTGCGGGCCAGAGGCACGCTTCGGATGCGCGTGCTTCCTCCGTCGAGCGCCGCCCAGAGAAGATCCTCCGCGGTCAGGTTCAGTGCCCGCATCAGCCGGTCCGCCGAATCCGTCGAAAGGCTGCGAACCCGCTTCAGCGCGTTGTGCAGGTGAGGCTGCGAGACGCCGCACGATCTGGCGAGCGCCCGCTCGGTCACTTCACCGGCGCGGATGCGCCGCCGCGCCGTCTCGATCAAGGCGTCCAGAATTTCTGCCAGATACATTTTTCATCCTGCGCCCCGCGTTTTTTGAGGAGCGGGTATATTTCATCAGGAAATAGGTTGGCTTGTTTTGCACGCAAACGGGGTGCCCGACGAAAACCTTGTGTTCAGTATAATCCACTGATTACAGGCTGGTTGCTGTCACGCGCCGGACGCGAAGGTGAAAATCGCGCGTTGCCGCACCAAAGAAAATAGGAGAAATTGGTCTAACACAACCCGCCGATTTTGTGCGGAAACGGAAGGAAAGCATCGTGAATTTTGACTGGAGTCGTTCCGAGATCATCGCTCTCGCGAAAGAATCCTGCACGCACTGCCATGGTTATGGATTGCGTCGCGGCAGCAGAGGCAGCATGGATACGCCCTGCAACTGCGTACTGAGAACCATATTTAAGGCTTGCTATTCGAGGTTCCGTTATTGCGCTCAGGCCGAAAAGCGCATCACTCAGGCCCGCCTGGATGTTGTCGGAGGCAGGGACAGACGTATGGTCTGGGGCCGCCGCGAAGAAGAATATGTCGCGGATTTTGTGCTCGTCAGCCGCCGCTATCTCACCGATTACGAGCATAAGATATTCCGTTTTCACTTTCTGCTGGGCGCTGACTGGAAGCTTTGCTGCCGCCGCCTGAAAATGGACCGCGGCAGTTTCTTTCACGCCGTGTACCGCATTCAGGAAAAGCTCGGCCGGGCTTATCGCGAATTGCGACCCTACTCGCTCTTCCCGCTCGATGAATACTTCGGCGGCACCGTCAGAAAGGAAATCCGCCCGGAGAGGAATATCGTCCGCATGGAGGGGCCTGGCAGAAGGGCTCTTCGGCCGCCGCTCCGACGGGTAGCCTGATCGGGCCCGTTGGGGTTCGTTTATGCGCCCGTGTATCGCCGGATCACGGGCGCAAGTCTCTCGGCGAGGTCCAGGTTCGCGCCGGCCGGCATGGAGGACACAACGTACCCCAGATACCTTCCCGCCGTGAACCCCGCCACCGAATAGCCATCGAGATCCGTCTCGCGGACGGCCGCCGGGCTGGAATAAAACCCGCCGGAAAAAATGCGCGGGAAAACATCTCCCGGATCGCGCCGCGTCATGGTGATCGAAACGGGCTTGCCCTGGTGATCGAGGATCACGTGCATATACCCATGTCCTTCGATCGTGCAGCGATGAGCGGAAATGACCTTGTCGCCCGGCATCAGATCCAGAATCGGCTGCAGCATCAGGGAGTAAGGACCGAGTGCCTGCACCATCTGCTGCCGGTCCGTCTGTTTCGGATAGGTTCCCGCAACGGCGCACTGCGCATGAACCGCCGTCCCCAGCCGCAGCAGACGATGCGTCTGCGTCACGCTGTTGACCGCCACCACAATCAGGATGAACACGAGCAGCGAAAGGCCGGGCAACAGGCGCGGCCACGGAGACGCGGGCGGGCGAAGCATGGGGTTCTGCTGGTTATTCATGCGGGGTCCAACTAAAATTGTCACAGGCGGCCTGTTTCCTGTGAAGGTTCTCGAGGAAAAACACAAACTCGCCACGCGCTGGTTCCACTGGATTAACTTTCCCGTCCTCTCGCTGATGATCTTCAGCGGGATGCTGATCTACTGGGCTTACGACCCTTACCGCATCGGCATCGGCTCGTTCACCCTGTTCCATTTCTTCCCCAACTGGTTTTACGATCTCACCGGCATCGGCCAGCAACTCGCTTTCGGCATGGCCCTCCATTTCGCCATCGCCTGGCTGTTCGCGCTGAACGGACTCGCCTACGTAATTTACACCGTCTTTTCGGGAGAGTGGCGCGAACTCCTGCCGGAGAAGAAGTCTCTTGCCGAGGCTCTGCGGGTCGCCATGCACGATATGGGATTCAAAGTCCCGCTCCCGCCGCAGGGCCGCTACAACGCCGCGCAGCGCATCACGTATTCTCTGATCGTCCTGATGGGTTTTCTCAGCCTGCTCTCCGGGCTCGCGATCTACAAACCCGCGCAACTGAGCTGGCTCACGGCACTGCTCGGCGGCTACGAGTGGGCGCGCTTTGAACACTTCTGGCTCACCATGGGCTATGTGGCGTTTTTCGTGATTCATATCGCGCAGGTGATTCGGGCAGGCTGGGCCAGCTTCCGGGCCATGGTCTGCGGCTACGATCTGGTGGAGGGAAAAAATGCCGGCTGAAAAATCGGCGGAAGCCGAACTCGCCCGCAAATCGCGCCGCTCCTTCCTCGCGCTCGGCGCCGGCGCCGCCGTGGTCGCGGGCGCGCTCTACGCGCTCGACACCGAGGCCATGGAAGACGAAATTCCCGCTTCGCTTCGCTCCGTTCTGCGCTTCAACGAGAAGGTGGTGCGCAGCACGCTCTTCAGCAACGATCATCTGGTTGCCACCTATCCCGCGTCGGCCATCGGCAAACTGAAGAAGAACGGCGATTACGGGATGGACAAGCCGATCGACATCTCCGCATGGCGCCTCGAAGTGGCGGGCAGGCAGCTGACGCTCGACGACATTCGCACTCTTCCGCGCGTCACAGAGATCATCGATTTCAAATGCGTCGAAGGCTGGAGCACGGTGACTCAGTTTGCCGGCGCACGCCTCTCGGACTTCACTGCGAAGTTCGCCCCCGGCGGCGAAAAGTCGGCTTATGTCGGAATGCAGACGCCCGACAAAGAGTATTACGTCAGCCTCGACATGCCGAGCGCGCTTCACCCCCAGACTCTTCTCGCCTACGAGATGAACGGCGCTCCGCTCAAGGAGGATCACGGTGCGCCCCTGCGCCTCTGCATCCCGGTGAAGTACGGCATCAAGAACATCAAGCGCATCGCCCGCATCGAGTACACCGATACCCGTCCTGCCGACTACTGGACCGAGCAGGGCTACGACTGGTACGCAGGCCTCTGATCGAGGCGTTACGATAAGACCAGATGGTGGTCGCCGAGTTTCCGGAAATTCCGGATAAGCTGTTCTTCCGAATCGGGGAAGTGAGTGAAATCGTGGGCGTCGAGCCCTATGTGCTCCGCTACTGGGAGTCCGAGTTCCCGGCGCTCGCCCCGCGGAAATCCTCAAGCGGTCAGCGCATGTTCCGCCGCAAGGATGTCGAACTGCTGCTCCGCATCAAGCACCTGCTCTACGATCAGAAATTCACCATCGAAGGGGCCCGCAAGGCTCTGACCTCCGAAGCAAAGACGCCGAAGCGCCAGCCGGCCCAGCCCGTGGTTCAGGAAGCGCTTTTCGCGGCCCCATCCGGGGCCATCCCCGAGATCCGGCGCGAAGTCGAAGCCATTCTGAAACTACTGTCGTAGTAGTTATTGAACGATCGCTTCGTAGATCCGGTTGAGATCGTCTTCCGAGTAGTACTCGATCTCAATGTGGCCCTTCTTCCTGCCCTTCTCGACGATCCGTACTTTCGTCCCCAGCACCCGCTCCAGCTCCTCGATCGCGGCCTTGACGTTCGGGTCCATCGGCGGCGGTTCCGGCTTCTCTTTTTTCCCGACGCTCGCGGGTCGTGTGAAGTTCTCGATCTGACGGACCGACCATCCCTCGGCGACACAGCGTTTCGCCACTTCCCGCCGCACTTCATCCTCCGGGAATTTCAGCAGCGCCCGGGCATGGCCCGGGGAAAGCTGGCGCGAGCTCACCATCTCCTGCACATCCTCGGGCAACTGCAGCAGCCGCAGCGAGTTCGTCACCGTGACGCGCTGTTTTCCGGTCTTTTGGCCAATCTGGTCGTGGCTCAGCCCGAGCTCGATCGCCATCCGCTGGAAGGCCAGCGCCAGTTCGATGGGATTCAGGTCCTCGCGCTGGATGTTCTCGATGATCGCCAGCTCCAGAACCTTTTCATCGTTCGCCTCGCGAACGATCACCGGCACCTCTTTCAGGCCTGCCATCCTCGCCGCGCGCCAGCGCCGCTCACCCGCGATGATCTGATACTGATTGGGCGAAACCCTCCGGACAAGCAGTGGCTGGATGATGCCTTCGAGCTCGATCGACTGCGCGAGTTCCATCAGGGCAGTTTCATCAAATTCGCGCCGCGGCTGGTCTGGATTCGGAGTAACCTGCTCAATTGGAACGACTTGCGGACCGGCAATGGGCACCGCAGCAGCGGGAGCAGCAACCGGAGCCGGGCGCGATGGCAGCAGCGAACCGATGCCCTTACCGAGCGCTTTGCGCTGATCGCTTTTGTGCATTGGTCAGGACCTCCTTCGCCAGCTGAATATAGGCTTCCGACCCCCTGGAACCGGGGTCATATATAAGGATAGGCTTGCCATGGCTGGGCGCTTCCGCCAGCCGCACGCTCCGTGGGATCACCGTTCGAAAAACCTCACCCTGAAAGAATTCGCGCAGATCGGCCGCCACCTGACGGGTCAGGTTCGTCCGGTCATCGTACATCGTGAGCAGAATGCCTTCGATCTGCAGCGGATGGTCGAAGGCATCCCGGACCCGGTCGATCGTGTCCATCAGCCCCGAAACTCCCTCCAGCGCGAAAAACTCGCATTGGATCGGAATCAGAACGCTGTCCGCGGCGATTAACGCATTCAGCGTCAGGAGATCGAGGGCCGGCGGACAGTCGATCAGGATGAACTGATAATCGTCCCGCACCGGCTCGAGCCGCTGGCGAAGGACGAACTCGCGCTGCTCGACGTCCACCAGATCCAGATTCCCGCCGATCAGGTTCTTGTCGGCCGGCAGCAGGTCCAGACCATCCAGCTCGGTGTGGCAGATGCAGTCTCGTATGGGCTTCCCGTCAACGAGGACGTCGTACATGGTCGCGAGGCCCTCGGTTTTCTGAATCCCGAGGCCTGAAGTCGCGTTCCCCTGCGGATCGCTGTCCAGGAGGAGGACCTTGATTTCACTGGCGGCCAGGGACGCCGCAAGGTTGATGGCGGTCGTGGTCTTGCCGACACCGCCTTTCTGATTGGTAATCGCGATGACTCTGCTCAAAGTTTTGGGCTCAAGCTTCAGACTCTAGCATGTTTCACGTGAAACATTCAGGTAAACGTCGAGGATCGCTACAGCAGCAGGAGTTACGCCCGGAATACGGGCTGCCTGGCCCAGCGTCACCGGCCGAACACGGCTCAGCCGTTCCCTGACTTCGCGGGAAAGCCCCGGTATGCGGTCAAATTCCAGATCGTCCGGGATCGAACGGCCATTCGAGCCGATCAGCCGCTCCATCTGCCGTCTCTGCTGATCCATGTATCCCGCGTACTTGATCTCGGTCTCAACCGTCATCAGGACACAGCGCTCGACCTCACCGCCCAGCATCTCGGAAATCCAGGCGTTCAGCTCCCCGATCTTCGCTTCCGGACGCCGCAACCACGCTGCCTTCGCCGGATTCGCCTCGAACGCTCGCTCGATCCGCTCCTTTTGGCTTCGTTTTTTCGAGAAGCCCTCTCGCCGGCCCGTCGATGCCAGACCGATATCTTCCGCAATCGGCGTCAGGCGCTCATCCGCGTTGTCGATCCGCAGGTGCAGCCGGTATTCCGCCCTCGAAGTGAACATCCGGTAGGGCTCGTCGGTTCCTTTCGTGATCAGATCGTCGATCATGATCCCGATATAAGCCTCGGAGCGTTTGAGGATCACCGCACTTCGCCCCAGGACCGACCGCGCGGCATTGATTCCGGCGATCAAACCCTGTCCCGCCGCCTCTTCATACCCCGAAGTCCCGTTGATCTGACCCGCCAGAAACAGCCCCGGAAGCTTTTTCACTTCCAGCCGGTGGTCCAGTTCCCGGGCGTCGATCGCATCATATTCGATCGCGTAGCCCGGCCGGATCATCTCGGCATGCTCAAGACCCGGAATCGACGCAATCACAGCCGCCTGCACATCGATCGGCATGCTGGTCGACATGCCGTTTACATAGATCTCGTTCGTATCGAGGCCCTCCGGCTCGAGAAATAGCTGGTGGGTTTCCTTGTCGGGAAACTTCACGAACTTGTCCTCGATCGACGGGCAGTATCGCGGTCCGATCCCTTCGATCTGCCCGCTGTAAAGCGGCGATCGCGCGATGCTCGACTGGATGATGCGCTTCGTCTCCGCCGTTGTCCGCGCCAGATAGCAGCAGACCTGCGGACGCGCGATCTTCGCCGTCAGGAACGAGAAGGGGACCGGATCCGGATCGCCCAACTGCGGCTCGAACTTCGACCAGTCGATGGAGCGCGCATCGAGGCGCGGCGGAGTACCGGTCTTGAGGCGCGTCCAGCCCAAGCCAAGATTGCGGATCTGGTGCCCCAGCACCCGCGACGGCGGCTCGCCGTTCCGCCCGCAATCAAACTGCTGCTCGCCGATATGGGCGAGCCCGTTCAGAAATGTCCCGGTAGTAATAATGATGGCACTGCAGCGGATATTGCGGCCATCCATCAGCCGCACGCCCCGCGCCCGCCCATCCTCGATAATGAGCGCGGCCACTTCCGCCTGCTTGATGTGCAGATTCGGCTCCTGCTCCAGAACCTTCTTCATCTGCACGCGATACTGCTTCTTGTCGCACTGCGCCCGCGGCGACCACACCGCCGGCCCCCGGCTCGTGTTCAGAAGCCGGAACTGGATTCCAACCGCGTCCGTGACCTCACCCATCACCCCGCCGAGGGCGTCGATCTCCCGGACCAGGTGGCCCTTCGCGATGCCGCCGATCGCCGGATTGCAGGACATCTGGGCAATCAGGTCGGCATTCATGGTGATCATGACGGTGTTCAGGCCGAGCCGTGCGCAGGCTCGAGCCGCTTCGCAGCCGGCGTGCCCGCCGCCCACGATCACCACGTCATGCGTTGAATCCATTGCTACTATTGTATGCGTGAAAGTTCTGGTGATCGGCGGAGGGGGCAGGGAACACGCCCTGCGCTGGCGTCTCGCGAAGTCTCCCTCTGTGTCCGCAGTTTTCTCGGCAACGCAGGATTATGTCAATACTGCTCTCGATAACCGCGTCGACCTGACCGTCGTCGGCCCGGAGACCCCGCTTGTCGCCGGCGTAGTCGACGATTTCCGCGCCCGCGGCCTCGCCATTGTCGGCCCCACCGCCGCCAACGCCGCGCTCGAAGGAAGCAAGATCCACTCCAAGCGGTTTATGGAAAAGCTGGGCATTCCGACCGCCCGCTTCCGCACCGTTTCGAGCGCCGCCGAAGCCCGCGACGCGCTCAAATCCTTCCGCTTTCCCGTGGTTTTCAAAACCGATGGCCTCGCCGCGGGCAAAGGCGTGATCATCGCGGCCACGCACGAGGAAGCCAACCCCGCTCTCGAAACCCTGCCCTTCCCGATGGTGATCGAGGAATTCCTCCTCGGCGAAGAAGTCAGCTTCATTGTGCTGTGCGACGGCAAGCGGGCGGTTCCGCTCGAACCGTCGCAGGACCACAAGCGCGTCTTCGATGGCGATCAGGGTCCGAATACCGGCGGCATGGGCGCGTACTCCGATTCCCGCATCCTCAGTTCAGCCGATCGCGACCGGATTCTCGACACGATCATCGAGCCGGTCGTGAAGGTGACCAGCTTCACTGGCTTCCTCTACGCAGGCCTGATGATGACGGACGACGGACCGCATGTTCTCGAGTTCAACGTCCGGCTCGGCGATCCCGAGACCCAGCCGCTCATGATGCGCCTCGAAAGCGATTGGGGTGAAGTACTGCTCGCCGCGGCCAACGGCGCCCTCCACTGCGACCGGCTCGACTGGTCACCCAATCCCGCCACCTGCGTCGTGATGGCATCCGGCGGTTACCCCGGTCCTTTCAAAACGGGCAGGAAGATCACGGGAATCGAGAACGTGGGAGATGCCGTGGTGTTCGAAGCCGGCGTGAAGCGCGAAGGCGATGAACTATTCACCGCGGGCGGCCGCGTGCTGGGCGTCACCGCGAGCGGCGCCGACCTGCGCCAGAGCATCGACCGCGCCTATGCAGCCGTTGCCAGGATCCATTTCGAAGGCATGCACTACCGCAAAGACATCGGTGCGCGCGGCTTGCGGCGATACAATCAACAAGGAGCGGGCACGTAGCTCAGTTGGATAGAGCGGCCGCCTCCTAAGCGACAGGTCGGCAGTTCGAATCTGCCCGTGCCCACCAGCCCACCTACTGCAGCGCGACCGTAACGGTGTTCGACTGCGCTGTCACGCCGGTCTGGGGATCGGTCACCGAGATCGTGAGCGGCACTGCGTCACCAGCGGGCGCATTCGCCGGCACCTGCGCGTTGACCTGATACAAAGCCACAAGCGTGGGGGTGAGCCCCGCAAACGTTGCCGGCACGGTGACGCCGCCGATTGTCACCGTTACTGTTGCGGTCGTCTGGTAAATGATATTGGTCGGGGCGCCGGCGCCATCGGGAGGCGCTGGTTCGCCATTCGGACCTGCGACCGTACCCAAACCGGTGGAGTAGATCTGCAGATAATCGACACCGCGTGTCGCTGGCGTGGCCGGGCTGGCGAGGGACGCGGTGCCGGCAATCTCCACGATGCCCTGACCCGAGCCGGATGTGTCGAACGTGTAGATGCCGGGCTGCAACTCCGTGACCCTCAGGGAAACCGGAACCGAAACAGTCGAGCCCCGCAACACCAGCAGATCGTAGGAAGTGTTGCTGTTGAGGGCCTGCGGGACGATGGCGTTCACTTGTCCCGCGCCCGCATAGAACAGCGGCATGGCGATGCCGCCGAGAAACACCTGCGTTCCATCGAGCGTATCCGGCAGGGGAATTGTCGAGGCAGCGGCGAAGCCCGAGGCAGTCAGGCCGGACCCGTAGATCGCAATGTAGCTTCCCGGCCCCACGACCTGCGGAATCGCCTGCGCTCCCGCCGCCGCATTCACCACACCGCTCAGACGGGCCGCTGTTGCGTTGCCCGCCGGCGACACCGTTACCCCGAGCGTCGAAGTGATTCCCGTGTTCAGTCCGAGGCCGCCTTCACTCGCCACAAGCTGCAGGTTGACCGAGGACCCGGCGGCGAGGGGTGTCCACGTGCCCTGCCACACGCCCGAGCCGACATCGCGCAGAGTCAACGCCGGATCACCATCGGAGAAACTGACCTGCACCGCACCGCCAGCCGCCGCGCTGACGGGACTGCCGCAATCATCATCCAGCTCCACCTGCACCAGTTGCGCCACTCCGACCTGATCCAGTTGCCGGGTCAGCGGCTCATCGAACACCCCCACGAGCGATGCCGGAGCGCCGGCCGTGCACCCGGAGACCGCATGCGCATTGGCAACCGCGGAGCCGGTCACCGCCACCGCCACGTTGATCGTGTTCGACGTGCCGTCCGCGTAGGAGAGCGTGATGGTTCCACTCTGAATTCCCGCGCTGAGTCCGGAGAGATCCGCGCTCACGGTGAGCCCGTTCTGGCCCGCAGCGAGCGCACCCGAGGACGGACTGACCGACAGCCACGCGCTCGCGTTCGACGAAATCTGCGACGTGAAGTTCACCGCGTTGGCGGCAGGATTGAACAGCGTGATCTGCCGCTGCGCCGGCGTTGATTTTCCCGCTGGACCGATGAGCAGGACGCCGCCGGTGGAAGGCTGAATCCCGACAGCCGGGGTCCCGCCGGGAGCCGCGACACTCAGCAGCACCGATACATTCTGCGGACTGTTCTGCGCACCGGACGACGCAATACTGACGTAGCCGAAGTATTGGCCTGGGGCAAGACCGGTCTGATCGATACTCACGTTCACGGGAATGCCGACGCTGCCTCCCGCGCTTGTGCCTGACGCAGGCGACACCTGCAACCAGTTCCCGCCTCCTGTCACCTGGGCCTCCGCGGTCCACGCCAGATAGCCCGCGCCTCCGTTTGCTACCGTGAACACCTGGGGCGGCGGCGCGGCATCGCCGGCAAGCACAGAGAAGTTGAGCCCGGTTTGCGAGGTCTGAATGAAAGCCGGGGTCTGGCTGACGAGTAGCGTGATGGTAACAACCGCGCTGTTCGTCGTGCCTGTCTGGGAGACGGTGATCGTTCCCGTGTGAAGACCGGCTGGAAGACTCGCCGGATTGACCGAGAACGCCAGCTGCGCCGGAGAGCCCGGCGTCGCAGAGCCGGAAGCGCTGCCCGTCAGCGTCAGCCAGTTTCCCGGATCGCTGGCCGCCTGCGCGGTGAACTGCAGCGTCCCGCCGCCGGTGTTGGAGACGGTGAGCTGGCCGCTGGCCGGGTTGTCCGTCCGGGCGAGCACAAAGCTCTGGACGAGAGGCGACACCGCAAGCCGCGGCGGGTTGTTGACCACGCTCAGAGTCACTGGCAGCGTAACCGAACAGGCGAGATTGGAAGAGACCGTCACCGCACCCGAATAAGTTCCCGCCGTCAGACCGCTCACCGTGACGCTCACGGTAATCGGCCCGGGTACGATCACGTCGCCTGGTGACACATTGAGCCAATCGCCGCCGCTCGCGGTCGTGACGCTCGCCGAAGCCGAGAACTGCAATGGCAGTGTGGCGCTGACCGCAACATTCTGCGAAGCAGGAACATCGGACCCGATGTTGTAGCTGAATGTCAGCGATGTTGGAGAAGTCATCAACTGGTTGCGGCACCCGCTCCCGCTCCCGCCACCGCCACCACCACCGCCTCCGCCTCCGCCGCCACCTCCACTACTGGAAGTGACCGTGAACGACTGGCGCACCGGTACAGCAGCACTGTACGTCGCATTTCCGGCCTGACTCGCGACGATGGTACAGGTGCCGGTCGCGACCAGCGTCACGGTGGAACCAGCCACCGTGCAGACGGCCGATGTCGACGAACTGAACGTGACCGGAAGACCGGAGCTTGCGGTCGCCGTGAGCTGGATCGCGCCACTGCCGAGCGTGGCATTTGCGAGCGGCCCGAACGTGATGGTTTGCGGCGTCAGTTGTGTGATGGCCGTGACGTCGTTCGCGGTGTCGTTCGCGGTGTTGATCTCCGCGGGGCTGCTCACGGTCGCGGTGTTTGTCACGCTCGCGGGAGCAGTTGCGGAAACGTTGACCGTAAGGGAAATGACGGGATAGCTCGAACCCGCCGCGAGCAAATCCGATCTGCTGCACGTCAGCGCCGCGAGCGTGCAGGTCCATCCGGAGCCGCTGATCGCCGTCGCCGTCAGGCTCGCGGGCAGCGCGTCCACCACTGTCACCGCTCCCGGTGCTGCTCCGGCGCCCGCGTTTGAAACCGTCAGCGAATACGCAGCGCCCGTCTGGCCCTGCGTGAAATTCCCGGTGTGGCTTTTGGCAATCGTGAAATCGGATGGCGTTTGCACCATCACAGTCACGGTCACGGGCGTCGCGGCGGCGTAGGTGGCATTGCCTGCCTGGCTCGCTGTGATCGAACATGTGCCCGCGGCCACCAGCGTCAGTGTCGTCTGCGAGACCGTGCAGACCGCCGACGTGTTCGATGCGAACGTGACGGTAAGTCCCGAACTGGCGGTGGCCACCAGCGCCACGGGCGCAGCTCCGAGCAGCTGATCACCCGGACCGGTGAATGTGATCGTCTGCGCGGTGAGCGCGGTGATCGTTGTGACGTCATTCGCGGTATCGTTCGCGGTGTTCAGTTCCGCTGGGCTGCTGACGGTTGCGGTATTCGTGACGCTGGCTGGCGCCGTGATTGACACGTTCACCGTGACTGCGATCGCCGGATAGCTCGAGCCCGAAGCCAGCACGTCCGAACGCGTGCAGGTCAGCGTCGCCAGCGTGCACGTCCATCCCGAGCCCGCAATCGCAGTGGCCGTGAGGCTGGCGGGAAGCGTATCGACAACGGTCACGGCACCAGGCGCGGCGCCGGCGCCGGCGTTCGAGACAGTGATCGTATACACCGCGCCGGTCTGCCCCTGCGTGAAGTTCCCGGCATGATTTTTCGCAATCGTGAAGTCCGATGGCACCCGCACCGTGAGCGTGACGGTGACCGGCGTTGCGGCCGCGTACGTTGCGTTGCCGGGTTGGCTCGCGGTAATCGAACATGTTCCAGCGGCCATCAGCGTCAGTGTCGTCTGCGAGACCGTGCAGACCGCCGGCGTGTTCGATGCGAACGAGACCGTAAGCCCCGAACTGGCAGTGGCCACCAGCGCGACCGGCGCAGCTCCGAGCAGCTGGTCTCCTGGCCCGGTGAATGTGATCGTCTGCGTCCCGAGCGGCATGATCGCGGTGACGTCATTCGCGGTATCGTTCGTCGTATTCAGTTCCGCTGAACTGCTCACCGTTGCGGTATTCGTGACGCTGGCTGGCGCCGTGATTGACACGTTCACCGTGACTGCGATCGCCGGATAGCTCGAGCCCGAAGCCAGCACGTCGGAACGCGTGCAGGTCAGCGTCGCCAGCGTGCAGGTCCATCCCGAGCCTGCAATCGCAGTGGCCGTGAGGCTGGCGGGTAATGTGTCGACGACCGTCACAGCTCCGGGCGCTGCGCCTGCGCCAACGTTCGAAACAAGGATCGAGTAACTGGCTCCCGTCTGACCCTGCACGAAGCTAGCCCCGTGACTCTTCGCAATCGTGAAATCCGATGGCACCCGCACTGTGAGAGTGACGGTGACCGGCGTGGCGGCAGCGTAGGTTGCATTGCCGGCCTGGCTCGCTGTGATCGAACATGTGCCCGCGGCCACCAGCGTCAGTGTCGTCTGCGACACCGTGCAGACCGCCTGCGTGTTCGATGCGAACGAGACCGTAAGCCCCGAACTCGCCGTCGCCACCAGCGCGACCGGCGCAGCTCCGAGCAACTGGTCTCCGGGCCCGGTGAAAGTGATCGTCTGCGCGATGAGCGCAGTGATCGTGGTGACATCGCTCGCGGCATCGTTTGCCGTGTTCAGTTCAGCGGGACTGCTGACGCTTGCGGTATTCGTGACGCTGGCCGGCGCTGCGATTGACACGTTCACCGTGACTGCGATCGCCGGATAGCTCGAGCCTGAAGCCAGCACGTCCGAACGCGTGCAGGTCAGCGTCGCCAGCGTGCACGTCCATCCCGAGCCTGCAATCGCAGTGGCCGTGAGGCTGGCGGGAAGCGTGTCGACAACGGTCACGGCACCAGGCGCGGCGCCTGCGCCGGCATTCGAGACAGTGATCGTATACACCGCGCCGGTCTGCCCCTGCGTGAAGTTCCCGGCATGATTTTTCGCAATCGTGAAGTCCGATGGC
>DASPQQ010000320.1:0-3082 GCA_035624885.1 Bryobacteraceae bacterium
ACCGTGGCGAAAGGCGGCGCGAAGCTGATGGCCAGCAATGGCGACCCGAATGGCCTGCCTGGGATCGGTTTCGGACAGCTCGGCAAACTCGCGGCGCGCAACGCGAACATGTCCGACTTCGCCCGCACCATGGAGAACACCGCGCTCGACCGGCCGATCGTCGATCAGACCGGACTCGCAGGACGCTATGACTTCACCCTGACTTGGGTGCCGGATGAGTTCCAGTTCGCCGATATACGAACCCCGGGCGGTCCGCCGATTCCCGAGAACAAGGACGGCGGCGATCTCTTCAGCGCCATTCAGGAGCAATTAGGTCTGAAGCTCGAAGCCACGAAAGCCCCGGCCGAGGTGATCGTGATCGACCACGTCGAAAAGCCGTCGGCGAACTAACGCGCTACCCGCCGCGCGACGATCAGCGTGATGTCATCCGACTGCGGCGCGCCGCCCGTGAAAGTCTCCACCGCACTGTTGACCGTGGAGACGATCTCACCAGCGGATTTTTCGCGCTGCGCGGCCACGATATCGGCCAGCCGCGCCACGCCGAACTGTTCGTTGGCCGCGTTCACGGCCTCGGTCACGCCGTCACTGTAAATCACCAGCAGATCGCCCGGCTCGAGTTGCAGCCTGTGCTCTTTGTAATCGATCGACGGCAGCAGGCCGATCACTGGCCCGCCGCCTTTCACCAGCTCATGCTCGCCATTCGCGCGCACCAGCACCGGCGGATTGTGGCCCGCGTTGCAGAAGGTCACTTCGCCCGTCGCCCCATCCAGAATGCAGAAGAACAGCGAGATGAACCGGTTCGCCGGGCAGTGGGCCGACGTGATGCGGTTCAGTTTCGTCATCATCTCGCCGAGGCTTTCCGCCGCGTCTTCGATCAGCACCTGCACGCGCGCCTGCAGACCCATCATCAGCAGCGACGCCGGCATGCCTTTGCCCGAAACATCGCCGAGGAACATGGCGAGCTTGTCCGGACCGCGCCGGTAGAAATCGAAGTAGTCGCCGCCCACCGTGCGGCACGGCGCGTTGTGCCCGGCAACGTCGAGCCCCGGCACCCGCGGCGCCTGTGCCGGCAGGATGCCTTTCTGGATCTCGGCCGCCTGTTCCAGATCGCGCGCCATCAGCCGCCGCGCCTGTTCGGCTTCCGCGTAGCGCGCCTGTTCGATGCGCACCGCGGCGACGTTGGCCATCACGGTGAGCAGGTTCAGATCGTCTCTGGTGAACTCGCGGATGAGCGATGGCGAATCGACGTAAATGATCCCGATGATCTGATCCTGTGTCTGCAGCGGCACGGCCATCAGGGTCTGAATATTCTGCTCGACGATGCTGCGGCGTTCGCGCAGCGCATCGTCGGCCGACGTATCGCGCACCAGCACCGAGACGCCGGAGTTCAGCACGCGATCGCGCACCGCGGTGCTGATGTGAAAGCCTTCGCCCTTGTTGGCGCGCACCACCAGTTCGCCGTCTTCGAGCGTGAGGAGCACGCCGCGGTGCGCGCGCACGGCCTGGATCGAGAGATCGAGAATGAATTTGAACAGCTCGGGCAGCGGCCGGTGGCCGGCCAGTTCGTTGCCGGCGCGGATCAGCGCCGACATGTGATTCACTGCCAGCGCGCGCGGACCGGAATCGCCGGAATCGCTGCCGGAGACGTCGCGCTTCATCGCGTCTTCGAGCGCGGTGAAGACGGTGGCGCTGTCGGACATGGCCTTGTGGCTGCCGGTGCCCTCCGCCGGATCGAACACCACCACCGGCTCGTGCCCGTTCGCTTCGCCGCAGATGATGATGAGGTGTCCGGCGGAGATCTTGTCGCCGGGTTTGAGCACCGCCTCGCCCGAGATCGGCACGCCGTTGAGCACGGTGCCGTTGCGGCTGCCGAGGTCGCGCACGATCCAGTTGTCGCCGCAGCGTTCGATGGTCAGATGCTGGCGCGAAAGGCCGGTATCGTCCGGGAAGCTGAGTTCCGTGCCTCGCGACCGGCCCAGCGAGAAACTGTCGCGGTCGAGCGGAATGGTTCGGGTTTTTCCGTCCGGCGACAGAATCTGCAGTTCATTCATTCGCTTTGTATTATGCAATGGCGTTACGCTAGCCTCATTTCATGGACATGGTTGAGAAAAGGATTGCTGTTGTTACAGGCGCAAGCCGCGGACTGGGCAAGGCCATTGCCATGGCGCTGGCCCGGCAGGGTTCTCCGGTGGCTCTGGTTTCGCGCAACCGCTCCGAACTGGAATCCGTTGCGCAGGAAATCGCGCAGGGCGGGGGATCGGCTCAGGTTTTTCCCGCCAACGTCACGAGCGAAGCCGACATCCTGCGCATCGAATCGGAAATCCGCCAGACGATGGGGCGGGTCCGGATTCTCGTGAACAATGCCGGCATCGCGCTGCGCAGGAACATTACCGACATCACGCTGGAAGAGTGGCAATCCGTGCAGAATGCCAACCTCACCAGCGCGTTCCTGATGTCGAAGGTCTTCATCCCGCACATGAAAGCGGGCGAAGGGCGGCCGGCGTGGGGGCGGATCATCAACATCGCTTCCGTGATGGCGCATGTGGCGATCCCGCAGCGCTCGGCTTATGCTGCAACCAAATCCGCGCTGCTCGGCCTGACGCGCGCCACGGCTCTCGAACTGGCGCCCGAAGGCATTACGGTCAACACCATCAGCCCGGGGTGGTTTGAAACCGAGATGACGCAGGCGCTCAAGAGCAACCCGGAGGTGAACGCCAGCATCATGGCCCGCGTTCCGATGGGCCGCTGGGGACGTCCGGAAGAGATCGGCTCGCTTGCGGCTTATCTCTGCACCGATCTCGCCGGCTTCATCACCGGGACCGACATCGTGATGGATGGCGGCTGGTGCACCCAGTAGCTAATAGCCTTTCGCGCCCACGCCTTCGAGTTCCGGCTCGCGGCTGCGCGAACTCCGCAGCACTTCTTCGAGCGCATCCATGGCGCGGACGCAGTCTTCGCGCGTCACGTCGTAATGGGTGAGCGCGCGCATGAATTTGTTGTTGACGCCGTTGATCAGCACGCCGCGGGCTTTGAGTGCCGCGCTGACGTCATGCGGTGACCGTCCCGGCGGCAGATCGAACAC
>DASPQQ010000321.1:0-2163 GCA_035624885.1 Bryobacteraceae bacterium
ATCTCGTCGCCAACAGCCCGCAGAATGCGGAGGCTCTGGGCAACGTGGCCAAACTGCTGGTCAGCATGGCGGGCTCGAACGGACCGCCGGCCCTGCAGAATCTGCAGGTCAACGTCTCGGGCACGACGGCTCAGTTCGTGCTGACGATTCCCGAATCGCAAATCGAAGAGATGCTCGCGCCGAAAGCGAAGAAGCCAGCCGCAAATTAGCGGTCTTTCTTTCTCACGCGTCCACGCACCTTGAGGCGAATGGGTGTGCCTTCAAAGCCGAAGCGTTTGCGCAGCTGATTGGTCAGATAGCGCTCGTCGGAGAAGTGCAGGTCGCCCGGTTTATCGGTGAACAGGATGAAGGACGGCGGGCGGATCGAGGCCTGCGTCATGTAGAGGATGTGGCGTTCATCGAACTTCAGCTTCTCGACAAAGCGGTTCAGTTCACCCGTGGTGACGCGCTGGAAGGCGGACTGGTTGACGCGTTTGATGAGCGCGAAGAGATCGTTCACGCCCGCGCGTTTGATGGCGGACAGGAAGACCATGGGCGCGTAATCGAGGAACTTCAGGTGGTCGCGGACGTTCTGTTCGAATTCCTTGCGCTTGCCTGAGGTGATCAGATCCCACTTGTTGATGACGAGGATTACCGGGCGCCCGCCTTCGTGCGCGTAGCCGGCGATGGTGGCGTCGAGCCCGACGAAGCCCTCGCTTGCGTCCATCACGACGATCACGATATCGGCGAGGCGGATGTGGCGGCGCGCCATGACGACGCTGAGCTTTTCGGCCATCAGCTTCGTCTTGCCTTTGCGGCGGATGCCGGCGGTATCGACGAAGGTGTACTTCACGCCATCCCGCTCGATGGTTTCATCCACCGCGTCGCGCGTGGTTCCGGCGATGGGCGAGACGATGGAGCGCTCGCCGCCGGTGAGGGCGTTGAGCAGCGTCGATTTGCCGACGTTGGGGCGGCCGATGATGGCGACCTTGATTTCGGGTCCTTTCGTTTCCGGCTCTTCGGCTGCCTCCGGGAAGTTCGCCGTCACGTGGTCGAGCAGTTCCTCGATGCCGTTGCCGTGCTCGGCGGAGACCGGGAAGATGTCGGTGAAGCCGAGCGAGTAGAAGTTGTACGCGAGATCTTCGCGCTTGCCGGTATCGGCTTTGTTGACGGCGAGCGAGACGGGTTTGCCGAGCCTGCGCAGCATCTGGGCGAGGTCGCGGTCGGGCGCGGTGATCTCGCTGCGGCCATCGACAAGGAAGATGATGTGGCTCGCGCGATGGAGCGCGACGTTGGCCTGCAGCAGGATCTGGCTCGGGATGTATTCGGCGTCAGAGACCACGATGCCGCCGGTGTCGATCAGTTCGAAACGCTTGCGGTCGTATACGGCTTCGCCGTGGATGCGATCGCGCGTGATACCCGGTTCATCGCCCACGATGGAGCGGCGCTCGCCGGTGATCCGGTTGAAAAGCGTGGATTTCCCGACGTTCGGCCGGCCCACGATCACGACCGTGGGAAGTTCATTGGGCATGACTTTGGGGGGTGTGCTTTCATGATATCAGCGTGTGAATGCCTCTCCCGGTTCAAAGCCGCAACGCCGTCGCGCGTTTTTTCCGTGCCGACGGTCCGCTGGCAGCCAGACATCCGACATTTGAGTCCCGGCCGGGCCAGGTGGAGATGGCGGTTGCGGTGGATGAAGCGCTCACGGAAAACCGCAAACTGATCGTCGAAGCGGGCACCGGGACGGGGAAGACGCTCGCGTATCTGGTGCCGGCGCTGCTCTCCGAGCGGCGCGTGGTCATCTCGACCGGCACCAAGGCGCTGCAGGAACAGCTTTACTTCCGCGACATTCCGTTTCTCGAGAAGGTGCTCGAGCGGCCGCTGCGGGTCACGTACATGAAGGGCCGCAGCAACTATGCCTGCCGGCAGAAGATCTACGACGCCCAGTCGGCGCCCGTGCTGAGCGGGATGGAAGAGGTGGTCGACTTCCAGATCATTCAGGAGTGGGAGAAGACGACCGAAACGGGTGACCGCGCGGAGATCCGGACGCTTCCTGAGGACAGCACGGCGTGGGGCAAAATCGATGCGCGGAGCGAGCTCTGCGCCGGTTCGAAGTGCAAGCAGTTCGAGCGCTGCTTCATCACCCTGATGCACCAGCGGGCGGTGGAAGCGGACATCGTGATC
>DASPQQ010000322.1:0-3046 GCA_035624885.1 Bryobacteraceae bacterium
AAATCCATCTTGAACAGGAACCGCGATTTCGCCCCGAACGGCAGCAGATACTGGCGCCCCGGCTCCGGTAAATCGCGCATCGCGATGAGCGCCGCATTCATCGCGCCCACAAACCGATCCTCCGCGCCCGCCTCCTGAACCGCCTGCGGCACTTCAACCCCATGCGCGCCCGAGTAGGCCTGCCGATACTGATGGCAGCGCCGGTGCCGGTGCAGATCGCGATAAGCCCCCACATCGATCAGCATGTCGAAACAATACTGTCCGCCGCGGAACTCACGCAGCAGATCATCGCGCTTCCCGCGCGCTCCCACGGCCACGCTCAGCACTTCCGTCTGCAGCGCCTTGCTCCAGTCGCGCACCGTCCGGTAAATGTCGCCGAACGGATGCGCGCACACCGGATAGAGCAGCGTCGCCACAATCTCGCTCAGCACGTCGTCCGGCTTCACCAGATCTACATCCCGCTGCGTCGTATAAGCACCCACCCGCAGATTCTGCTCCGCCCAGCGCTGCAGATCGAAATGTGCCTGCCGAAGATATTCATCCGGCTCCGCATGCCGCGCAAGCGTCGGCGCGAGCGGTTCGGTCTGCGTGTGATCCCACGTGCACTCCGGAGGCGCCGCGCAAGCCTGCGCGATCTCTTCGCCCAGTTCCCGCACTTCCGCGAACTCGGAAACCCGCAGCCGCCTGATCTGTTTCTCGAGCGTCCGGATGCTCGTCACCTGGCCGACGTTCGTCGGCACGCCCCAGAACAGCAGATACCGCGCCACGTCGAACGCCCGCGCCGCGATGTTGCGCTTGTACGCTTCCGGCTTCATCGCCTCCGGCCGCGGCAGTTTCTCCGTCAGATGATCCGTCATGGTCTGATGGAGCTCGCGGTACGCGTCCAGCAGCGCATTTCCCGCCGCCTGATACTTCGCCCGCGCAGCCGCATCGAACTCGGGCGGCGTGATGAATCCGCCTTTTCCGAAATCCTGATACCGCGAAGACTTCGCCTGCCCGTCCCACAGCACTTCGTCTTCGATCTCGCTCGCCGCCAGCTCGCTGATCCCTTCGAAGCACAGCACCGTATGCCCCAGGTCCGCAATCGACTGGTGCCCGTACTGGAAATAAAAGCTCTCGAGGAACTGCTGCGAATTGTGCGTCTTCACCCATTCGACCGACTGCCGGATCGAATCGGCCGACCTGCTGTACCGCGCCAGCGCATAGGCGCTCTTCTCCGGCGGCATCGGAGCGACGGTAATAACTCTCTTCGGGGTCAAACGGCTATCATATCGGTTTGCCCCTTCCCATCCGCATCCGGCGTCTTCATCCCGATGCCGCCATCCCGCGTTACGCCCACGGACCCGAAGAAGACGCAGGCATGGACCTCTCGAGCGTGGAGACCGTCCTCCTCCAGCCGGGCGAAACCAGACTCGTCTCCACCGGTCTCGCCATCGAACTCCCGCCCGGCTACGAAGCCCAGATCCGTCCGCGCAGCGGCCTCGCGCTCAAATACTCGATCACGCTGCCCAACAGCCCGGCCACCATCGATCCCGGCTATCGCGGCGAAATCCGCGTCATCATGCAGAACCTCGGCCGCGAGCCATTCGAGATCCTGCCCGGCGAACGCATCGCCCAGATGATCGTCGCGAGATACGAAGCCGTCGAATGGGAAGAAGCCGAACTCTCGGAATCCGCGCGCGGCGCAGCCGGCTTCGGTTCAACCGGTAAGTAGGGGACGCGGCTCCATCCGCGCGATGGAATAATCCAGCGCACAAAAACATTTGTATATTTGAAGCCATGAATCGCCGGGACTTTCTACTCGCGTCGGGAGCAGCCTCTGTGGCGCTCGCGGCCAAAACTCCCGTTCCACCCCAGACGGTCCTCTGCGGAGACCGCTCCGTCACCGTCAGCAAAATCAAACCCGATCCCACCGACCTCTGGATTCGCGCCGCCGATCTTCCCTCCATCGACGACTTCCACGTGAAGCCGCAGGGCGCCTGCAAAGACGACACCTGCATCCCTATCCCGAAGGACATGAAGCACGGCGAATACTTCAACCTCAGCGCCTTCGCCCGTAAAGTGCATCAGCCCGTCGTCAGTGAAGCCGGCGTCTGGAGCTTCGGCGAAATCCCCGTCCTCCGCGGCGAATTTTACGCGAACCGCATCGCCCCTGATTTCGCCGTCCCCGACCGCAAAGGCAAAATCGTTCACCTCTCCGGCTTCCGCGGCAGGAAAGTCCTGATCCTCACCTGGGCCTCCTGGTGAGGCTGCCGTCTTGATCTGCCAGGCTGGCAGAAAGTCTACGAAGAACTCAGGGGACAAAATTTTGAAATCGTAGCTGCCGCGCAGGATACCGGCGGCGAGGCCGCGGCAGGCAAGTGGTACGACGCCGCCAAAGCAGCCTTCACCACTCTCATCGACCGCCAGCACACCGTCAGCACCACTTACTCCTTCATCAACGTGCCGACCGGTCTCTGGGTCGATGAACGCGGCCGTGTCGTTCGCCCCGCCGAACAAGCCTGGACGTACACCGACAACCACCAGTACGGCGATCGCATCCTCACCAAGGACGGCGAAGCCTACGTTGCCGCGCTCAAGGACTGGGTCGCGAACGGCGAGAAAAGCCGCTACTATCTCAGCGACGATGAATATCGCCAGCGCGTGAAGCCGCGTTCGCCCCAGGAAATGGAAGCCGACGCCAGCTTCAAGCTCGCCGTCTGGTTCCACGATCACGACAACAGGGAACTCGCCGCCAAATACTGGAAGCGCGCCCAGGAACTCAACCCCGACGACTGGAACTACGCCCGCCAGGACTGGAGCTTCGAACCCGGGGCGGGGCAGAAGTGGATGCAGAAACTCCAGTCAACGGACAGGAATTACCAGTACTACCCGAAGCTCGAAATCCCGCGTTAGCCTGTGGACGCGGCTTCAGAGTCTGTGTGAGAACTCCGGTTCACGGGTATTCGGCTGCGAGCGTGGTCCGGAAAACCCGGTACAGACAACCTTTTTCGCGCCGTCCCGGCTCTCACGCAGAAGTTTTGTAACGCGAAAAAGGAGTCTGTCC
>DASPQQ010000323.1:0-3147 GCA_035624885.1 Bryobacteraceae bacterium
ATTCGAGCGAGCGGCCGCATCTGCCGGATACCTATCCCGATCCCTATTCGCTGACGTCGATCAGTCTGCCGGAGTATGTGGAGGCGTACCGGCTCTATCCGCAGGCGCGCAGCGAGGAAGCGGAGCGGTTCGCGGCGGGGATGGCGTGGAAGCTGCAGGGCGCCGATCCTCTGGCGCGCATGCTGGTGGTGGTTTCGCTCAATCTTCTCGATGCGCTGCTCGATGCCATGGAACAGCCGCAGGCGGAGCCGGAGCCGCAACGCAGGGAAGATCTGCAGCTGGTGAACGCGAGTCCGGAATGTCTCGGCGAGATCATGACCGAGTACCCATTCCTGCAGGAGCGCTACGAACAGTTCCGGCTGGGCAGGGAGCCGGTGGTGAAGGACTCACCGCTGGCCGACCGGCTGCGCGTGCAGCTCGCTCTGTTTCGCGAGGCGGAAGAATCGTACTTCCTGAATACTGGCGAGAAGATGCATTCGTGGCAGCGGCGTCTGCTGGCCCGTTTCTCGCGCAACCTGGCGCTGACGAACCATGAGCTGACGGCTTCGCTGTTCGATCTGACGGTGGCGGCGCGATCGATCGTGGATGAGAATTACGCATGGGATGTCTGGGAGACGGCTTCGCGTTATGCCCCGCAGCAGATATCGAGCGATCTCGAGACGGTGAATATTTCGGGCGAGGAAGTCTGGCTGCATACGAAACGGATCCGGCTGCGGCGGCGGCTGCCCAGCACCAAGCGGCGCGCGGGTAATTTCGGGCTGCGGAAACGCCGGAAAGAGAAGTTTCCGGGCGAATGGGCCACCGAGCTCGATGGCGCCAGTATCTGCTCCTATCCGCCGGAAGATATGGTGATCGAGGATTTCGGCCGGTTCCTCAAGAGCAAAGGCAAGAGCGTGCTTTCCGAGGAACGGTCCACGGTGGAACCGTTCACGGCGTCGCTCCTCGATGGCATCGATCTGCGCGAGACCATCCGCAACTGGCATGACGGCAAGATCTTCGTGCGCAACACGCAGAAGATTCATGGCGAAGTGGGCTCGGTGATCGTCATTTTCGACGAAGACGCGGACGGCAAGTACAACTACATGACGACGTGGCTCGGCGAGCACCAGAACGAATCGGACATGGCGTTTTATTCGACGCATCCGTTCGAGCATCTGGTGGGGCCTGGGATCGGGCGCGCGGAGTACGGCGGGTTTCTGATGAGCCTGCCGGCGCGGCGCATGTACGATGTCTGGGCCGATCCGGATTACGACTTCGCCGAGACGAAGGCGGAGCGGCTGTTGCTTGCCGGGCTCGATTACTCGGTGCAGAAGTATGTCGTCTATGTGGCGGCGAAGCCTCCGCGATCGGTGTTTCGCAGCATCGCGGCGCGGTTCGCGCGGACGATTGTGTATATCCCGATCGGGCAGCTCTCGCCGCTCACAATGAAGAAGATCCGCGTGGTGCATGTGCTCGATGGCTACCACCGGCGCGATGAGGCGAAGGAGTTCATCTGGTAGAAGTCGTCCGGCTCGATGCTGCCGAAGCGCGCCTGCGCCTGAGCGAACTGGCGGAGGTGCTGTTCGATTGCGTTGAGGGCGGAGCGTCGGTCAGTTTTGTCTGGCCGTTCTCGCGGGAGGATGCGGAGGCGTTCTTTCGCAAGTGCATCGATGGCGTGGAGGCCGGAGAGCGGATTCTGCTGGCAGCTATCGAGGATGGGCGAGTGGTTGGCACGGTGCAGATCGTCACCGCGCTGCCTCCCAATCAGCCGCATCGGGCCGACGTTGCGAAGCTGCTGGTCGACCGGCGCGCGCGGGGTGCGGGCGTGGGCGCGAAGCTGATGGAGGAAGTCGAGCGGCAGGCTCGCGCGGCCGGGAAAACGCTGCTGGTGCTGGATACCGTCACCGGTGAAGCCGGTGAGAGGCTGTACACGCGCCAGGGCTGGACGCGCGTGGGCGTGATTCCGAATTACGCGCTTTTTCCGGATGGCCGGTATTGCGATACGACCGTGTTCTGGAAAGCGGTCTGAAGGAATGAAACTGAAGGTACGTTATGGAGCCGATATCGCTCTCCCCGGAACGCAAGGCTCAGCTCGCTGAGTACGCAAAGGGGCAGTCCATGGATCCGGCTGCTGCTTTGGACCAGCTTCTGGCGGCTTATCTCGAGTGGGAGCGCGACGACTTCGAGCAATCTGTCGAGAGTATCCGGGCGGGATACGAGGATGTGAAGGCCGGGCGTACGAGAACTGCCGCGGAGTGCTTTGACGACTTGCGCCGGCGACATGGTTTTCCGCGTTGAGATTTCCGCTCAGGCCGAACTCGACGCAAATTCCATGTGTTGCACATCCGGCATGGGCGCCGTGATGCGATCGAGCCGCACGGCAGCGTACAGAACTTCTAGAACGCCAGTACTTCCTCGATCGTCCGCTGCAGGTCTTCGGTCTGCGGGAGAATCCGCGCTTCGAGCTGCGGGTGGTAGCCGATCCAGGTGTCCATGGCGGCGACGCGCTTCACTGGCGCGTCGAGATGGCCGAAGAGTTCATCGGCGATGCGCGCGGCGATTTCGGCGCCATAGCCGAAGCTGAGCGTGTCTTCGTGCGCGATGATGGCGCGGCTGGTTTTCATGACGCTCGCGCGGATCGCTTCCCAGTCGTAAGGGTTGAGCGTGCGCAGGTCGATGATCTCGATGCTGATGTTGCCCCCGCGCTTTTCCACCTCCTGCGCGGCGAGGAGCGATTTCTGCACCAGCGCGCCGTAAGTCACGATGGTGAGCGAATCGCCGGGCTTCACGATCTTCGCCTTGCCGAAGGGAATGGTGAAATCCTCACCCGGGTGCGGCGAGCGGTTGTACATTTCGCGATAGAGCTTCTTGTGCTCGAGGAAGAGCACCGGGTCGTCGCAGCGAATGGCGGTGCGCAGCAGGCCGCAGGCGTCCTCGGCGTTCGACGGGAAGACGACGCGCAGGCCGGGCAGGTGCGTGAACTCGACTTCGCCGCACTGGCTGTGATAGATCGCGCCGCCGGCGAGATAGCCGCCGATGGGCACGCGAATGACAAGCGGCGCTTTGAAACGCCCGTTCGATCTCCAGCGCAGCGTAGCCAGTTCATCGCGGATCTGCATCATGGCCGGCCAGATGTAATCGAAGAACTGGATCTCGACAATGGGCTTC
>DASPQQ010000324.1:0-9865 GCA_035624885.1 Bryobacteraceae bacterium
TTCACTTCTGTCGCCGACCTGGCTCGCAAGCTCCGCAAGTACATTCGCGCCTACGCCAAATCAGCCAAACCGTTCCGCTGGACCTACACCGATCCTCAGCGCCGCATCAAGGTATCTCAATGAGTGAGACAGCTCACTAGCATCCGGAAGGCGTAGACTGGGTCCATGGATTGGCGGGATCCGGCCACGCTGCGGGAATTGATCCGGCTGCGCGAGCTCGACATCGAGGAGTTGATCCGGAGCGGCAACTCGTCTGCGAGCGAAGCCTTTCTGACCGCAATCGTGGAGAGGGACGACCTTCAGAATGAGCTGGAGTTTGTGTTGAGCGATGAGCCGCCTTCCGACGAACCGGGAGTTGGGGCGCGAGTGCCCAAAAAGCCCTCAGGGAGTGGTGGCGCGGCCACAGCGCCCGAACCGGACGATCACTGAGCTTCCGGCAACACCAGCGACATTTCGCTGGTAGCTTTCCAGCCCAGCCTCGCGTAAATCGGACGCCCGGCTTCCGAGGCGTGGAGAACCATGTATCGGATGCCGAGCGATTTCGCGTAGCCGGTCGAAATTTCCATGAGCCGTTTCGCAAGGCCCTTCCCCCGGTGTTCCGGCTCGACGTACATGTTGAGGATGTAGGCGCGGCGGTCGTCGGTTGGGTGCCAGATGTGCGGCGGCCAGTCGAGGATGAACATGCCGACCCCGGCGATGGGCGCGCCCTCGTGCTCGACGATCCAGCCAAGGTAGGTTCCGGCTCCGAGCTTCGGCTCGAGCCAGGCGCGGAATCCCTGCCTCATCGGCGCAAGAATCTCTTCCCGAGTGCCCATATCGCGAAACATGGCATCGCGGTGATGGCAGATGGTATCGAGATCGGCGGGGGTTATTGCGCGGGTTGAGTAGCGGGGCATAGGAGCCGATTGAGGATTTCGAGCGCGGCTTCCTTGCCGCGATCGCCGATTTCTCCCGCGGGGCCGACGCAGGCGGGGCAACCCGCTTCACAGCCGCAGCCTTCGATCAGCTCCCGCGTTTGCTCCAGCAGGCGATCGCTCAGGCGGTAGAGCGGGGCGGAGAGGCCGACGCCGCCGGCATAGCTGTCGTAGAGGTAAAGATTCGGTTCCCATGCGGCCACCGAGCCGGCGATGTTTTCCGTGAGCGCGACGCCGAGATCGTGCGGATCGCACATCAGCAGCAGGGAAGCCACGGTGCGCAGCGCGTTGCCGAGGCCGCTCAGGCCGTTCTGCCGTTCGGTGGGAGTGAACTGATCGAGTGCGGCGAGGAAGGGCGCGTCGAAGTGCAGCCAGAAGGCTGTGGTGTGCATTTCCTGCTCGGGCATGTTGAGGTTACCCGCGCCCACGTTCTCGTTGGTGTAGAACTTGATCTTCTTGAAGCCGACGATCTGGCGGTTGACCCGCACGTCGCCATGGACGCGCGTGCCGGCCGATTCGAACTCGCGCAGCGGTTTCACCTGCGTGTAGTCGATGGCGTCCGTGTAGTAATCGCTGTCGACCTGCTTCACGTAAGCTTTGCGTTCCTTGAAATCGAACTGCTCGACGTGGAATTGCTTCGCTTCATGCAGATAGATGGCTTTTTCGTGGAGCGTGGTCAGGGCGGCGGTGTAAGAAACTTCGCCGATGATCTTCGGCTCGCCCGTGATATCGACCACCACAAAGTTATCGCTCGAGACCGAGCGAAGGCTGACGGCGTCGGCGGGATAGCTGTCTGAGGTCCAGTGCCATGCGTCGCCCGAGCGGTGCAGCAGGCCGGATTCGGCGAGGAATTCGCAGAGCGGCGCCATTTCATGCGCGCCGAACTTTTCGCCCTCGTGCGCGGGCAGTTCGAACGCCGCGCATTTCAGGTGATTCAGCAGGATTTCGAGATTGTCCGGATTGACGTAGGCGTGTTCGGGCGAACGGTCGAAGAGATATTCCGGATGCTCGACGACGTATTGATCGATGGGCGCGCTGGAGGCGACCATGACGGCGAGCGAGCCGGTCTGGCGGCGTCCGGCGCGTCCGGCGCGCTGCCAGGTGGAGGCGATCGTGCCGGGATATCCGGCCATGACGACGGCATCGAGCGAACCGACGTCGATGCCAAGCTCGAGCGCGTTGGTGGCGACCACGGCGCGGATCTCGCCCGAGCGCAGCCGCTTCTCGATCTCGCGGCGTTCGCGCGGGAGATAGCCGCCGCGATAGCCGCGCACCGACTCGGTGGGGATGCGGCCGTTGTCGCAGGCGTCCTTGAGATACGTCACGAGGATCTCGGTGGCGAGGCGGCTGTTGGCGAAGACCAGCGTCTGCTGGCCGCAATCGAGCAGCTCGAGCGCGATGCGGCGCGATTCGTTGATGTAGCTCCGGCGGATGCCGAGCTGGCGGTTGACCATCGGCGGGTTCCAGCACACAAAGACCTTTTCGCCCGCCGGCGCGCCGTTCTGATCGATGAGCGAGAAGGGAGCGTCCATCAGGGTTTCGGAAAGCTCTTTGGGATTGGCGATGGTAGCCGAGCAGGCGATGAACTGCGGCTTCGAGCCGTAGAACTCGCAGAGCCGGCGCAGACGCCGCATGATGTTGGCCAGATGGCTGCCGTAGACTCCGCGATAGTAATGCAGTTCGTCGACGACAATGTATCGCAGATTCTCGAAGAGCTTCGCCCATTTCGTGTGGTGCGGCAGGATTCCGGTGTGCAGCATGTCCGGATTGGTGAGAACGACGTTGGCGCGCTGGCGAATCGCGCGGCGGGCATCCTGCGGGGTATCGCCGTCGTAGGTGAAGGCGCAGAGGTTCGACCCCATGGCTTCGATAAGGCCGTGGAGTTCATCGAGCTGGTCTTCGCCGAGCGCCTTGGTGGGGAACAGGTACATGGCGCGGGCGCCGGGTTCGGCGGTGAGCCGGTTCAGGATGGGCAGGTTGTAGCAGAGGGTTTTGCCGCTGGCCGTCGGGGTGACGATGACGACGTTCTCGCCGGCCTGCACCCGCGAGTACGCTTCCGCCTGGTGGGTGTAGAGCCGGGAAATGCCGCGCTGAGCGAGGACCTCGCGCAACTGCGGGTTCAGGTCGTCGGGGAAATCGGCGAACCGGGCGGGCCGGGCGGGAGTGCGGCGGAGAGCTCGAATGGGGCTATCGGGCTGGCCGGCCATGCGCTCGAACTTGTCGAGAACCAGGCTCGGGTCGCCCTTGCGGCGGAGGGGTGGGAGCTCGGGAAATGAGAGGGTCAGATTCTGCGACATTCGCCTTTTGTTTGCCTCGAAGAATCAAGGCTAACATGAAAACCCCGTGGGCGGAGCCCACTTTAAAACTTAGTTTGCGGGAGCCCATTCTCCGTCGATAATTCGCGCCCCGACGTCTTTGGGGTTGGCGGGCACGATGCCGGCCGGCGCGTGGTCGAGAATCAGCAGGTTGGCGGGTTCGCCGTTGTGGATGCGCTTGCCCGGCGCGGGGATGACATAACGGCCGGTGAGATCGGTGCGGTCCGCATTGTTTGGGACCGGGACAGAGTTACGGTCGCCGACGTCGCGGACGTTTTTGCCGTCGATGATGATGACCGCGTCCTGAATCGGCCGCGTTCCTTCCTCGACCGTGACGCTGGCGCCGACGAGGACTTTATACGGGCCGCCCTTCGCCTGGCAACCGGCGAGGATGATCAGGGTGAGGATCAGCAGCCCGCATGATAACTTTCCAGAAGTGAATCTTTGCGATCTGTTTGACCTTTCATTCCGGGGCCGCCGCGACGCGGTCGGGCTCGAGTTCCATGGCCGCGAATACACCTTCGGCCAGATGGATTCGCGCAGCAACCGGCTGGCCCGGCTTTTGTTATCGAGAGGATTTGTCACCGGAGACCGCCTTTGCGTGTATCTCGTGAATTCGGTCGAGATGATCGACATCTATCTGGCCTGCGCCAAGATCGGGGTGATCTTCACGCCGATCAACATACTTTACCGCGACCGCGAGATTTCCCATATCCTGCATGACGCCGCGCCGCGGGCGTTGATTACCGATGCGGCCCTCGAGACGGAGATTCCGGTGTGGAATCCCGCGCAGCTCACAGCCGATGCGGCGGCGATGGAGGATGTGCGCCCGGCGCTCGCGCTCGATGGCGATACGCCGGCGGGGATCATCTACACTTCGGGGACGACCGGGACTTCGAAGGGCGCGGTGCTCACGCACAACAATTTCCTGTCGAATGCCGTGAACCTGATCACCTGCTGGCAGATCAGCGCGGCGGACCGGTTTCTGCTCGCTCTGCCGCTGTTTCACGTGCATGCGCTTGGCAACGGGCTGCATTGCTGGCTGATCAGCGGCTGCCGCATGCGCCTGCTCGAACGGTTTGAGCATCAGACCGCGGCGGCGACGTTCCTCGATTTCCGGCCGACGCTGTTTTTTGGTGTGCCGACGGTCTACGTGCGCATGCTGGCTTTCGATGCCGCGACGGCGCGGGAGATCGGCGCATTCATGCGGCTTTTCGTTTCCGGTTCCGCGCCTTTGCCGGCGCAGGTGCTTGAAGACTTCCGCGCGCTCTACGGGGATACGATTCTCGAGCGTTATGGCATGTCCGAGACGATCATGAACATCAGCAATCCGTATGCGGGTGAGCGGCGCGCCGGGACGGTCGGGTTGCCGCTGCCGGGCGTTTCCGTGCGGTTGCTGGATCCGGATCTGATGCCGGTGGCGGATGGCGAGACCGGCGAAGTGTATCTCCGCGGGCCGAATGTGTTCGCCGGCTATTGGCGCAGGGAAGAGGCGACGAAAGCCGCGTTTGTGGATGGATACTTCCGCACGGGCGATCTCGCGACGCGTTCAGCGGACGGCTATTACACGCTGACCGGGCGCAAGAGCGATCTCATCATCTCGGGTGGGTTCAATATTTATCCGCGCGAGATCGAGGAGTTCCTGGAAGAGCAGGAGGAGATCGCGGAAGCGGCGGTGGTGGCGCGCGAGGATCAGGTTCGCGGCGAGGTTCCGGTGGCATACGTGGTGCTGGCGGCGGCGGGATTCGATCCGAAGGAACTGGAAGCGCGCTGCCGGGCGAAGCTCGCGTCGTTCAAGATTCCGCGGGATTTCATTGCGGTCGAGAAGCTGCCGCGCAATGCGATGGGGAAGATTCAGAAGAATCTGCTGGCGAAGGGTTGATTGTTTTATATGCACATTTGTGCATATAATTGCCGATAGAGTGCGGTTCGAGTGGGACGCCCGAAAGGCGCAACTCAACCTCCGCAAACATCGCGTGGATTTTGCGGACGCCGCTACGGTCTTTGAGGACGAGCGTGCCCTGACGATGCCGGATACGTTGTCGGTTGACGAGGAGCGATGGATCACGCTCGGAATGGACGCGTTGGGCAGGATTCTGGTCGTGGTGTACACGTGGCGTGCGGAGAGCATTCGGCTGATTTCAGCACGGCCTGCGACGCCTCGCGAACGCGCAGAGTACGGGAGCAGCAATGAAACGTGAGTACGACTTTACGGGAGCAAAGAGAGGAGCGGTGGTCAAACCCGAGGCCGGCAAGACGCGCATCACAATCCGGCTGGATAACGATGTGCTCGACTGGTTCCGGAAACAGGCTCACGAGGCCGGTGGCGGGAGCTATCAGAACCTCATCAACGACGCTTTGAAGCGCCAGATGGAAGCCGTACGCGAGCCACTCGAGAAAACCCTCCGGCGCGTGATTCGGGAAGAACTGCGCAAAGCAGGCTAGAGGCGATACCGGGTTCGACCCACATCCGCCACGCGGAGTCATACGACAACAAAAGAGGCATGGCCGTTGCCGGCCATGCCTCCCGGGTTTTTCGATTCGAGCGAAGCTTACTGGGTCGGCGAATCGGGAAGCGTGAACAGATACGACAGTTCGCTCTTCATCTCTTCGTCGGTGAACTTGTACGGGGGCATGATGCTGCCCTTGGAGAACTTGTTCGGATCGCTGAAGTGATCGCGCGTCCAGGCTTCGGTACGGCGCTTGGCCAGACCGTTCATCGGCGGGCCGATCTTGCCGCCGATGCCGTTCAGCGAATGGCAGGCGCCGCAATTGTGGCTCTGATAGACCTCGCCGCCGATCGCAGCGAACTTCGGCGCGGAGCTGACCACGTCTTCGCTTTCCGGGTTGAGATAGAGCACGAGCGCCGAAACGTCACGCACCTGGCCATCGGTAAGATTCGCAGCCTTCTCCTTGACGTGCGCCGAGAGCCATGCCGGATCCCTGCGCTTGTTGATCACGGTCAGCAGGTTCGGACCGGAGCTCGAAGGCGCGGGGTTGGCCGTTGCATGGCAGCTTCCGCAATTGGCGGTGCGGAAGACCTGCACGCCGGCCATCTGCGAAGCGGTCAGGCGAAGCCATTCGGTCGGACCGGAGTAGTCGATGCTCGCGGCTTCGGTCTGCGGCGGGGTCGAGCGGACGGCAGCGCCGGTCAGGCCAGCCCAGCCGAGACCCGCCAGAACCACGATGCCGATCGCGACGACGCGCTGGCGGGCGTGCACCAGCTTGCTGCGATCGATGAACGGCGTCAGCAGCAGAGCGAGGATCGCGAATGTCGGCAGAACCAGCGTGCCGACGATTTCGAGCGGCCCTTCAAACAGCTTCAGGGTCTGGAACAGGAACAGGAAGTACCATTCCGGACGCGGGATGTAAGCCGTGTCCGTCGGGTCCGCCATATGCTCGAGCGGGATCCTGGCGAACAGCGCCATGCTGAGCAGGATGGCGAAGGCGATGAACACCGCAACCGTATCCTTGAACACCTGCTCGGGGAAGAACATCTTCTTCGGCTTGAGCTCGTCGCCAGGCGCCGGAGCCACACCGTGGCGGCGCACCAGGTAAACGTGGAAGACGATCAGCAGCAGCGCGAGGGGCGGCAGAATCAGCACGTGCGCGGCATAGAAGCGGGCGAACGTGACCACGCCGATCGTATCGCCGCCGCTGCCGAGCAGGCGGCTGATCAGCGGCGCCGCGCCGGGTGCGGTGGCCGCGATGCGCGTGGTGACGGTGGTGCCCCAGTAAGCGCGGTTGTCCCAGGGAAGCAGGTAACCGGAAAGGCCGAACGCCAGGGTGAGCAGCAGCAGGACCACGCCGACCACCCAAGTGGCTTCACGCGGTTTCTTGTAAGCGCCCCAGATGGCCACCTGGCACATATGCAGAACAACGATGACGATAATGACGCTCGCGCCCCAGTGGTGCAGCCCGCGGATAACCGGGCCGCCGGTGACCTGCGTCATGATGTAGCGGACGCTGTCATACGCATCGCCGGGAGTCGGCGCGTAGTTGAGCGCCAGCATGGCGCCGGTGAAGAACTGCGTGAGGATCAGGAACAGCGCGACCGAGCCCAGCACCTGATGCCAGCCAGCCGAAGCCGGGATCTCTTCATAAAGGAAGTGCTCGAGGTTGGTCTTGAGACCGGTGCGCTCGTCGATCGCCTGAATGATGGATTCGAGTTTCTCTTTCATGGGGGGTCCTCAGGCCTCCTGCTTCAGGGCGCCGACCTGCAGGCGCGTGCCATCGATGCGGGTCACGTACTGATCGAGCGGACGGGGCGCGGGGCCCGAGATCACCTTGCCATCAATCGAGAAGTACGAAGTGTGGCAGGGGCAGAGGAACTTGTCGTTCTCCCAGTGGTAGGCGCAGCCAAGGTGAGTGCACTGCGGTCCGAACGCGGTGATTTTGCCGTCGTTGGACTTCACCACCCACGCGGTCTTCTTTTCGGTCACCAGGCGCCAGGCGTCCAGGCTGGTCTTCTGGAAGCTCATTTCGACCGGCACGCCGGGCGTCATGCCGGCGATGTCGCCGGCGTCGATCCAGCCGCTTTCGCCGCGCGATTTGGGTGGAAACAGCAGATAGACGAGTGTGGGCAGGGCGATGGCTGCGGTCACCAGCGCACCCAGCAGATTGAGTATCGCGAGGTGGAAGCCGCGCCTGGTCTGGCCTTCCGGTTGAACTGCGTTAGAAGTGGACATGCGTATCCGTATTCCGAAAAATGAAGTTCTATCCTTGAGTCTGGGCCAGCGGGCGACGCTGGGTCCAGTTGACGATCATACACCAGGGCCGGGCGAATGTTAAAGAAACAACTTTCTGTTTTTTCGTTTCTTCTGGCGACGGTCGTCGCCACCCTTCTTGCCGGGTGCGACGCGCGCAGCCAAACGCCGGTTTCTCAGGCCGATACGGGACCTCTGCTGCGGCGGACGGACGCGCAGATGTCGTCCGCGCCTTTCCTGATCAGCTACGGAGATATCCGATTTACCAATCCCAGCGAAACGAAGGCTTCGAACCCGAAGGTGCGGCGCTGGCTGGCGGAGAAGATTGCGGCGGAGAAACCCGACGCGCTGCTGGTGAGCGGCGATATCCCGTGGCATGGCGGCGAAAAGGATGACTACGCACAGTTCCTCACCGAAACGGCTGCGTGGCGCGCGGCGAACCTGTTTGTGAGCCCGGCGCTCGGCAATCACGAAGTGAACAGTCGCAATGTTCAGCAGTGTCTCGAGAACTGGTGGGCGGCGTTTCCCGCGCTGCGCGGCCATCGCTGGTATGCGGTGCAGCTGGGCAGTTCGCTTTACGTCCTCAATCTCGACAGCAATTCGGATCTCAGGGACGGGAGCGCGCAGCGGGCGTGGATCGACGGCCAGCTCGCTCATGTGCCAGAGAGCGTGAAGTTCATTCTGTTCAACCTGCACCATCCGCCGGCGGCGGATAATCAGCCGGATGGCGACAGCGACCATAACGAGCGGCCGAACGAACTGGCTCTCGCGGCCTGGCTCGAGACAGCGCAGCCACGCAGCCGCGCGCAGTTCCTGGTCATCGCGGGGCACATCCACAACTACGAGCGCTTTCTGCGCGACGGCATTCCCTACATCGTTTCCGGAGGCGGCGGCGCCGAGCCGCGGCTGATCCGGCGGCATGAAGGAGATCTCTATCTGAACGCTCCGGCCGTGAATTACCACTACTTGCGGATGACCCTGCACGGTGACCGGCTCGATGCCGAGATGGTTCGGGTCGCCGATCCGGACGCGGCGCAGCCGGCGTGGGAAGTGAGAGACCGGTTCACGGTCGGGGCTCGGAGACAATAGAGGGACGTGAGTTTTCTCGACAATCTCGAAAACGATCTCAAGGCTCTCGAATCGCAGGAGCAGGGAGGGCTCGATGAGAGGCGCCGGCGCGAAGGCGAGCGGGCGCGTTCCATGGCGGCTGCTCCCTGGGCGGAGAAGCTGAAGAACGGGCCCTACACGAAGGCGCTGATGGGGCTCGCGACGCGCGCCGGATTTGCGCGGCGGGTCAAGGTGCACATGATGTGGCTCGGCACCACGCTGCGGCTCGAGGCCGGCGATCAGCGGCTCGAACTGCGTCCGGCCGCGAAAGGCGTGGTCGCGGTGGCGATTGACGACGGCAGGGAAGTGAGCCAGAAAGCCGTCGATCTCGACGGCAATCCGCAGAAGCTTGTGGATGGCTGGATGGAGACGGTCGACGCGCGCCGCAGGCTGCTGGCGGAACAGGCGCCGCCGGACCCTGCCATCGATGAGGAGCCCGAAGGCGGCGCGTGAGCTTCGCCGATGAACTCGCGCGGGTGTTGCCCGCCGGGCTTCCGCATCGCGCCATCGTCGTTGAGAAGGCAGCGCGGCATCTCGAGCTGATCGAGGAAGCCAACCAGTATCTGAATCTCACCCGCATCACGTCGCCGCGCGAGGGCGCGATCAAGCATGTGCTCGATTCGGTGATGCCGTGGCTGCTGTTTGCCGATGCGCGTCATGTCATGGACGCGGGCACCGGCGCCGGCTTCCCCGGTATCCCGCTGGCTCTCGTGCTGCCGGAAGTGCGCTTTACGCTCGCCGAGTCCATTCAGAAGAAGGCGCGGTTTGTGGAGGCGGCGGTCGGGGCGCTGGAGCTGGCGAACGTGACGGTTTCCCCGGTGCG
>DASPQQ010000325.1:0-5706 GCA_035624885.1 Bryobacteraceae bacterium
GACTCGATCATGGCCAGCCCGATAAACAGCGTGCGGCTGATGGTGGCCGCTTCATCCGGCTGCTGCGCAATCGCGCTGAGCGCCTGAATGATGGCCTTCGTCTCGCCCAGGGCGGGCGTGATCGAGCCGGCCACGATGCACAGAGTGGCTGCCACGATCGACGTGAATCCGAACACCAGAACAATGTCCATGCTCATTCCCCTTCTTCCTTCGTCCGCAGCGCGGCCGCGATGTATACGGTTGCGAGGATCGAGAAAATATATGCCTGAATCATGCCTGTCAGCAGTCCCAGAACCTGCATCACGATGGGGAAGAAGAACGGCACAACGGCCAGCAGAACTCCCACCATCAGCGATCCGCTCATGATGTTGCCGAACAGGCGGAGCGCCAGCGCCACGGTGCGCGAGGTCTCGCTCAGCAGGTGCAGCGGCGCCAGAATCGGCGACGGCTTCATGTAACTGCGAAAGTACCCCATGAATCCCTGGCCGCGGATTCCGAATACCGGAACCGCCGTCGCCACGCAGCTGGCGAGCGCCGCCGTAGTCGAAAGCGACCCGGTGGGCGCGTGCCAGCCCGGAACCACGTCCAGCACGTTCGCGACTCCGATGAACAGGAACAGGGTTGCGATGAACGCCACATGCTCTTCCCGCGCCCGCGGGCAAACCTGCCAGATCTGGTTCCGAATCGTCTCCACGATCACTTCCGCGGCATTCTGCCAGCGCGAGCGCGGCTCATGCGGTCCGGCAAGGCGCCGCGTGATGAGCCACGATCCCACCGTCAGCAGCAGCATCACGATCCACGTGTAGACCATGGTCATGTTGATGTGCAGCCAGTGCCACTGCCACAGAACGATCTGATCCGGCGTCAGGTGCATCGAACCGTCCTCGAAACGATCACTCTTCCCACGGCAAAACCGGCGAGGCAGGCGAGGGCATTCCGCCATCCGCCGCGCGCGGCGAGCGCGAATCCGGTCACCGCCACGAGCGCCCGCAGGAGGTAGCTGCTGAAGCTCAGGGCGACCGGGTGCCGGGTCTTCATCAGACTCCGGACGGTCATCCATAACCCGCCGTAGAACATCAGGCCGAGGACGATGCCGGCGGCAAGACTCGCAATCATTTCTGTTCCCTCTCGATCCTCAGCCATGCACTCACGCAGCCAATCGCGAGACCAGCGCCCAGCAGCGTCAGGGTCCACGAAATCCGGCTGGGCCAGTGCCTGTCCAGCCACATGCCGGCCAGGATTCCCAGCAGTGTGGGCACCGCAACCGACCACCCCACCACGCCCAGCATGCCGATCGCATTCAGCACGTTGTACTCGCGCCCCTGCGACCGCTCCAGCCGCTTCTGCTTCTCGCCCACCTGCCGGACCATGCGTTCGGCCGAGGGATGCAGCTTCTCCTGTTCCTCTTCAGGTTCTGGCATGTTTCTCGAACTCCAGAAGACCCCGCACCAGCTCCGCCTCGAGCTTCGCCTCGAGCGCCCGCGCCGCGCGCTCGCGCTCCTCGCGTTCGCGGAACTGCCGCTCCGCCGCCGCCTTCAGTTCCGAAAGGTTCACGCCGCGGATCGCGTTGCGCGTCGAAATCGAAACCTCCGGACCGCACTTCACCAGAATCCCGTGATCGATCGCCAGATACTCTTCGGGCTTCCCCTCGGACTGGTACGTCAGCACGCCCGGCACCAGCGCCGTGACGAAATCGATGTGTTTCGGCAGCATCCCGAACCATCCGTCTTCCGTCTCGGCTTTGATGCGCACCACCTCCTGCTCGAAGAGCACCTCGGATGGCAGCCAGACCTTGAGTTTCATTTCCTGCGCGCCTCCGTGACGGGGCCGATCATGTAGAGCGCCTGCTCGGGAACGTTCGCGAATTCGTCATTGAGAATCCGCTCGCAGCCATCGAGAGAATCTTCGAGCGTGACCAGCTTGCCCGGCTGCCCCGTGAACTGCTCGGTCACGAAGAACGGCTGGGTGAGAAACCGCTCGAGGCGCCGCGCCCGGTGTACCGTGCCGCGGTCCTCCCGCGACAATTCCTCGAGGCCCAGCATGGCGATGATGTCTTTCAGCTCTTCATAGCCCGCCAGCGTGCGGCGAATCTCCTGCGCGATGTGGTTATGCCGCGCCCCGACAATCTGCGGCGTCAGCATCTTGGAACCCGACTTGAGCAGATCGATCGCGGGGTAAAGGCCTTCGCTCGCGCGCTTGCGCGACAGCACAATCGACGCCGAAAGATGACTGAACGTGTGGACGGCCGCCGGATCGCTGAGATCGTCGGCAGGCACATAGACGGCCTGCACGGAAGTGATCGAACCCGTCGCGGTGCTGCAGATTCGTTCTTCCAGTTCGGCGAGTTCCGTCGCCAGCGTCGGCTGGTAGCCGAGCCGCGAAGGAAGCTGCCCCATCAGCCCGGAAACTTCAGATCCGGCCTGGATGAAGCGGAAGATGTTGTCGATCAGCACCAGCACATCCTGGCGCGTATCGTCGCGGAAATATTCCGCGAGCGTGAGGGCCACATGGCCCACGCGGAAGCGCGATCCCGGCGGCTCGTTCATCTGCCCGAACACGAGCACGGTCTTGTCGAGCACGCCGGCCGACTGCATGTCGCGATACAGTTCCTCGCCTTCGCGGCAGCGCTCGCCAATCCCGCAAAAGACGCTGACACCTTTCTGATGCCCGATGACGTTATGGATCAGCTCCGTGATCAGGACCGTCTTGCCCACTCCGGCTCCGCCGAACAGCCCGGCTTTTCCGCCGCGTTCGAGCGGCGCCAGCACGTCGATGGCTTTGATGCCGGTTGCGAAGATTTCCGAACCCGTGGCGCGCCGCGTCAGCGATACCTGCGGCGCGTGAATGGAACGCCATTCGACATCTCCGAGAGCCCCTTTCCGGTCGATGGCTTGTCCGAAGACATCGAACATCCGGCCGAGCGTCTGTTCCCCGACCGGCGCCTTCAGCGGCTGGCCGGTATCGACGATGGCGGATCCCCGCTCGAGGCCGCGCGTCGGAGTCAAAGCGATCCCGCGGATGGTGTGTGCGTCGAGGTGTGTCACCACCTCGATCACCACCTGACCATCCGCCCCGGCGCGCAGAACACGGAACAGGGGAGGAATCTGCTCGGGGAAGTGCGCGTCCACCACGCTTCCGCGAACGGCTTCGACGGTTCCGGTCATCGGTCCACCCGCTGTGTCCTGTGCAAACCACAGGCCACGAATCCCGAACCCGGCTCCCGGTTGCCGGTTCCCGGGCTGAGTTGTTTCGCGCAGCGCCTGCGCGTCGAGGCACAGCGAGTGAGATATGCTCGAATGTTGCCTGACGCGAAAGCGTCACCGGTAATGGAGGCTTTCATGTCAAAGTCGAAGTACGTCTGTGCCCTGCTGTTTTCGCTGATGGCTCTCACGGCGGTCAGGGCTGACGATCCGCCGAGCCCTTATCGCCGCGTCGACAACTGGGCGAAGCTTCCGGCCGGAATGAAGTTCGGCCAGGCCATCTCGGTGGATGGCGATGCCGCCGGCCACGTCTGGGTCTTCCATCGCGGCGAGCCGCCCGTGCTCGAATTCGATACTGACGGCAATCTGCTGAAGAGCTTCGGCCAGGGAATGTTCGTCCAGTCGCATGGTCTCTGCCTCGATCCCGATGGCAGCCTCTGGCTCTCCGATGGCCGCGCCAAAGACGGCAGGGGCGAGCAGGTGTTCAAGGTGACGCAGGACGGCAAGGTGCTCATGACGCTGGGCAAGGCAGGTGTCGCGGGCACCACTCCCGAGACGTTCAACGCACCCTCCGATATCGCCATCGGCCGCAACGGCGATATCTTCGTGGCCGATGGCCACGGCGGCCAGACCAACGCCCGCATCGTGAAATTCTCGAAGGACGGGAAATTCATCAAGACCTGGGGCAAGCTGGGTTCCGCGCCGGGTGACTTCAACATCCCGCACTCGCTCGCCTTCGATTCGCAGGGCCGGCTCTTTGTGGCCGACCGCGGCAACAACCGCATCCAGATCTTCGATCAGGATGGAAACTTCATCGCCGAGTGGAAGCAGTTCGGCCGCCCGAGCGGAATCTTCATCGCGAAAGACGACACGATGTACGTCGTCGATTCGGAATCGAACAAGGCGCGCAATCCGGGCTTCAAGCGCGGCATCCGCATCGGCAGCGCGAAAGACGGGTCGATCAAAGCGTTCATTCCGGATATCGATCCCAATCCCGATACCACGACGATCCTCGGCGCGGAAGGCGTGGGCGTCGACAGCAAAGGCGATGTCTACGCCGCGCAGGTGGGACGCGAAACCATCACCAAATTCGTCCGGACCAACTAATACTTACTGCAGGGACACGCGCCGTTCGGCCGCGTTTACTGAACGTGCAGGAAAACGCGACTTGAAGTCGCGTCCACATCGACGTTCTAATAGACCGTCGGGATCATCTTGTTGGTGAGCAGGACCTTGCCGCCGCTCGTCGCAACCGTGATCACGTTCAGATCGCCGACCAGCTCACGCAGTTGCGGCACTCTCGACTCCGCCGCGACGATGTACTCGCGCCTGCCGGAGAGCCACAAGTGGCGAAACCGCGCATCGTCGATAAACACATCGGGTGCATCGGGTGCGTAGGATCCATAAACCAGATTGTTGACCCGCCCGTTCAGCAGAAGCGCGGACCGGTCGGTGTAAAAGAAGACCGAGGAATAGGTGTAGTAGTGGTGATCGACGATCAGGTCACCTTCCGGCGCCCGTAACAAAGCATTCGCCAGCGGCCGCGACGAGAGATACGGATCGAAAACGACCAGCGCGAGCCGGGCTGCGTGAAAGAACAGCGTCATCATTACCGCCGCGGATAGCGCCGCCTGCAGAGGCCGCGCGCGGAACAGACCGACCGCGCCCGTCAGAAACGCCAGGCCCGCGATCACCAGCGGCAGCCGCAGATAGGCAAACGAAGGGATGGTCAGATCCTTCATGTGATCGAGCGCCAGCGTGTACGTTCCGGGACGCGATTCGAGCGCCTGCGAGATATCGCCTGGAGCAGGGTAATGCCAGACGATGGCCGCGAGCCCGAGCGTCGCCGCCGCGCCGAGCATCGCGATGACCACCAGCACGCGACTGCCGTACTTGATCCGCGGACCATCCACCGCAAGCGCCGCGCCGAGGAGCAGCGCCAGCGCCGGATAACAGGGCATCGAATAGTATTCCTGCGTGGTCGAGAACGTGAAGAAGATCAGGATGAAGCCGCTCCAGCAGAGAGCGAGCAGGCGGGTGCGGCCGGCGCGGTCGGCGGGCCGGAACGATTCCTTCAGGACCGCCGGGAAATAGACGCTCCACGGAAACAGCCACAGCAGATGGAACAGCCAGAAGTAAACGCGCGGCACCGTGTTGTAATCGCGCGGGTAGCGCATGTTGAGGAAACGCAGAAGCTGCTCGTTGATGAAGTAAAACCAGAGAAAGCCGTGGTAGTCGCCGGGCGCGCTGCGCATGGTGAATTCCCAGAACGGCGGATTGCGGACGGCCGCGATGAGATGCCACGGCACCGCGATCACGAGCATGAGAAAGATTCCTGAAACCGGCCGCAGCCGTTGCCAGATGCGGGCGGAAAGGAGCTGCCGCGTGATCAGCAGATAGACGATCCCGCCGGCAATCGGGAAGAGCGCGCCGACCAGACTCTTCAGCAGCAATCCCGCTCCGAGGCTGGCCCAGAGCGTGTACACCCACAGCGCCGGCCGCGGCT
>DASPQQ010000326.1:0-19023 GCA_035624885.1 Bryobacteraceae bacterium
ACTGCGCGGAAGCTGGATCTCGGCCACGCGCGCCGAAAGCCGCGACGCGAGCTGCGCGTTGAGTTTCTCTCCCTTCGTCACCGCGGTCAGATTGTCGGCCACTTCGAAAAGCAGATCGAGCGCCAGCAGCTTCTGGGCCTCGAAAATCCGCTTCTCCTGCTGCACCAGTTCCGTCCGCGGCTCCGAATCGTCCGGCCGCGGCCCGCCGGCAAGAAGGCCCAGCATGCCGTCCTGCACATTGCCCGCCGGCGCGCCGGTCGCCTTGAGCAGCGTGTTCACGCCGGAACGGCCGATGTCGAAAAGCGTCTGTTCTGTTTTGAGCCCCGGGAAAGGCGCGAGGATCGCGGCCAGCGTTTCATCGGCTTTATCCGCCGGGATGCTTCCCTGGCGGGAGAAAATCTGCCACAGCCCGGTGAGCCCCTGCATCATCCCGATGCCGTCCATGCGCAGGGAGCTGTCGCCGATTCTGTCGAGACTGGCGGCGAGATCCATCCACGCCAGGATCGTCTTGTCGGTCAGCGAAGGAACGTCGTTGAAGATCGCGTACTGCGCGCCGTAAACCGGCCATCCCTGCACCAGCCGCCGCACCGTTGCCGCCGCCAGCGGCTGCTGCCGGTTGCGGTCGATATCGGTCAGGGTCATGAACATGTTGAGCGGCTCGTTGTCCACCGGCTTGCGGCACATGGCGAACAACGCTTCAACCACGTCGTCCGGCTCGCGCCAGCTGGCCGCCGCGCGGCTGAGCCGCACATCGTACTTGCCCTTGGGGTTCTTTTCGAAAAGTTCCTTCCAGATGTCGATGCTGCCGGGAATGTGCACGCGTCCGTCGGGATCGATGCGCAGGCGCGTGGTGAGCAGCATCATCTCAGCATTGGAACGGAATACGGGACGAGCCGGGCCCGGCGTCGTGATGCGGCCGCGAATGGCGGCGTAATAGCGCCTGAGGCGCGCCGGGTCGGTCAGATAATCGCGCACCGGCCCCTGAATTCGCGCCAGCGCGTCATAGAGGCTGGCCAGCCAGCCATCGTCTTTGGCCATCAGGCGCTCGAAGAACTCCGCGCCTTTATCCGGAGAAGCGCCGGCGAGATCGCCCCAGGCCGCCGCGGTATGCGCGCCGCCCGGAACCTGCGCTTTGCCCTCGCGGATCTCAAAATTGCCACCGAAGAAATCGAGGACGCTGGCGAGCGCGCGCAGCCGCGTGGCGCTGACCGTCCTGCGCAGCGCGTCAGCCGTCTCCGGATCGAGCTTCGACATCCCCAGATAGAAGCGGCACAGCGCCGGATCGCCCAGGAAAGCGTCGAGGAAATCCCCTTCCCTTTTTTCCTTCGCGCTGATCCAGTAATCGGGCCCATAGAGCACCGGCGCCGTCGAAGACCTGTACTCGTAGGCGAAGGGCTTGTCGGTGCGCAGCGCCTGTTCCAGATCCGCCAGCGGGAAGCCGGAATCCGTCGTGATGAAGGCGCGCGCGGCGTTGACCGTCTCGAGCACCAGTTCGCTGCCGCAGCCGCCGCGCATGCGGAAACCCAGCACGCGCAGCAGATCGCCGGTCTGCGTCGATTCGCAGGAAGGAACGCGAATCACCTTGTCCGCCCCGGCCAGCTTGTCCAGTTCGCGCGCCTGCGAAAGATAGCGCTGCACCAGCTTCAGATATTCGGTCTCTTCGAGTTCTTCCGCGCCTTTCGTCGCCTGGTAACCGTTCAGCACGACGTTGCGCGCCACGGCCGTGAGCAATTCTTCGGGCTGGATGTCCGGCGCAACCGCCACCATGCGGGCGAACGAGTGCAGGGGCCCGGGGATTCGAATGGTCTGGGTCTGCGCCGCAGCGGGAGGCTGCGCCGGCGGCAACTGCAGGCTGGCCGCGGCCGCCGGTGCGAACGACTTGTAAGATGCGAGGTCGGCCGCCGCCGCCGTGCGGTCGCCCGCGATCAGATCGAGCAGATACGCACGCCGCGCCGCGCCCGCTGCCGCATCGGGTTTCCCCGCCCTGCTGTAAAGGCCGGCGCTGCGGCGGTATTCGTCGCGCGCCCGCGGATCCTTATAGCGTTCGAGGAATTGCGCGTGCTTCTCGAGAGTCGCGCCGTCCTCGGGTGCTTCGCGCACCGCGCGCGCCCACACTTCGCGAGCCCGGCCCGAGTCCCCGGTATCCTCGAGGCGCTGCGCCTGGTCGCTCAGTTCGCTTCCCACGAGGCCCGGCGCCAGAACCCGGGAACCCAACACCACCGCCAGACAAAACGAGAAAGCCGAAACGCGCACGTTCGCTCTCCTGGACCGCTTCGACTGACAACTCTAGCACGTTTCGTCCCGCTGACTTGCAACGAGGGTTGAAAAGGTGACGTTCCAACGGGCGATTTTTCAGAACCGGTAGAACTTATGCCGGCACGCGCGGCAACGGAAAGGCGCGATGAAGAAAAGCCGGAGGAACTCCTCCCAGATGCCAACCCGGTTCGCCCGCCGGACGCGCGTCGAAGTGCACCTGGGGCAGAATCCGTGCTTGCCGTGGAACTCGCTGATTTCCTGCGGCTCGGCCGGGATGATCTCGTGCGAGGCCGACGACGGCGACTCCAGCAGAGGCGAAGCTGTCGCGCTGGCCATCAGGGGCGCAGCGAACGCCGACGGTTCCAGTTTGAAACCCGGCACCGCGCTCGAAAGCGTCTTTTCGATGTTCTCGACCACCGAACTGACCTTCTGTTCGGCGATTCGCGAGGAGTCCCGCAGATTGGAGAGCGTACGCGACTGCATCGCCGAAATCTGCTCGAGCGTCTCAATCCGCCCGTTCAGCGTCTCGTTCAGAACCGATGTGCTTTCCTCGATCGCCTTCTGCCCCAGCGTCTGGAAGTCCTTGAGAAGCTTCGATTCCAGCTTCTGCATGTGCTCGCCCACCTGCTCCGTGATCATCGAGGGCAGTTCGGCCTTGAGCTGCTCGGCACGTGCGCGAGCACGCGCGATCTCCGCCGAGCGCTGTTTCTCGGCGACGAGGTCGCGCAGCGGATTCGGCCTTGGCCCCGGCGGTCGCGGATTACGAGTCATCTGGGAATAAAGGCTCTACCAGGAATTGTAACGCGCATAGCGCCGCCCGGCGCTACCCCTCAATTGCCCTGGGAGAGTGTGTACGCGAGTTCCAGTACCGGTACAGGTCGTGGGATCAGTGACCGCGGGCTTGGCCTTTTCGGGATTTCCGGCTGACTTTTGCCGGTTCCACCACGGCAAACTGCAGTTTCCGTTCCAGCGGATCGACCCGGTCCAGCACCACCCGCAGCCGGTCGCCGATCGAGAATTCCCGGCGCGTCCGCTGGCCGATCATCTTCCGGACGTTTTCGTGATAAACATAACGGTCGCCCGGCAGAGTATCGATCGGGATCAGGCCTTCGACGAACAGATCGGTCAGTTCCACGAACAGGCCGTACTTTGCGGCGCTGATCACCAGCCCGTCAAACTCTTCTCCCACACGGCCTTCCATGAACTTCGCCTTTTTCCACTCGACCAGTTCGCGCTCGGCGTCGGCGGCGCGGCGTTCGGTGAGCGAGCAGTCCGTGGCGACCGAGCGCAGTTCCGGTTCGTTCGAGTATTCCCGGTGCTCGAGCGAAGCTTTCAAAAGCCGGTGAACAATCAAATCCGGGTAGCGGCGGATGGGCGAGGTGAAGTGCGTGTAAAAGCTCGCCGCCAGCGCAAAATGCCCTGTGTTTTCTTCGCAGTAGCGCGCCTGCCGGAGCGAGCGCAGCATCAGGTAGCTCAAGATCCGCTCCTCCGGCTTGCCGGCGATCTTCTCCACCAGCTTCTGGTAAGCCTTCGAAGACAGCCGGATCTCCTTCGGCAGAATCACTTCCTTGTGGACCGTCCGGCCGCCCGCCTTGCGCTCCTTGTACCGGCTGCGCGAAATCGGGATCGCGCCCACGCCGAGCGAATAACCGAACTGCGCCGCGATGTCTTCGAATTCCATCACCCGCTTCGGATCGGGCTGTTCGTGAATGCGATAGATGGAGGGTTTGCCGGTCTGGTCGAGATGCTCGGCCACGGCTTCGTTCGCCGCCAGCATGAACTCCTCGATGATCCGGTTGGCAATATTGCGCGGGCTGCGCGTGATGCCGGTCATCGTGCCTTCCGGGTCGAATTCGATCAGCGGTTCGGGAAGATCGAAATCGATCGACCCGCGGCGGTCCCGCCGGCGCTCGAGGATCTCGGCCAGTTCCCGCATCAGGCGGAAACGATCCACCAGCGGCGCGTAACGCTCGAGCATCTCGGGATCGCCCTCGAGCAGCCGGAAGACGTTCGTATACGTCATGCGCTCGGCGCTGCGGATCACGCCCGGGCAGAATTCCCAGGAAACCGGTTCGCCTTTGGGATCGATTTCCATGAGCGCCGACATCACCAGCCGGTCCTCGTGCGGGACGAGCGAGCAGATGTTGGTTGAAAGCTCGAAGGGGAGCATGGGCACGGCGCGGTCCGGGAAATAGACGCTCGTGCCGCGCAGCCGCGCTTCGCGGTCGATGGCGCTGCCGGGCGTCACGTAGTGGCTCACGTCGGCGATGTGCACCTGCAGCGCATAATTGCCGTTCGCCAGCCGGTCGACGAGCACGGCATCGTCGAAATCGCGCGCTGTTTCTCCGTCGATCGTCACAATGGGCAGATCGCGGAAGTCGCGCCTCCGGGCGAGATCGGCTTCGCTGATCTTCGACGGAATCGACATCGCCTGCTGAAAAACCTCCGGCGGAAACCGGTGCGGCAGATGATGCTTGCGGATCACGATCTCGACGTCCACGCCGAAATCGTCCGGCGCGCCCAGCACCTCGACCACGCGTCCCGTCGGATTCGTACGCCTCTTCTCGTCGCCGTATTCGAGAATCTCGGCATTGACGATCTTCCCGTCGAGATCTTCCGGGGAACTGACGACGATGGGCGCCGCGCCGATGCGATCGAGCTGCGCCAGATCGGCCGGCGGGATCGCCATGTCTTCCCCGATCTCGATCCAGTCCCGAATGCGCTCATCATGCGGCACCACGAACATGCCGCGCCGCGTAATTCTGAACTCGCCGACGACCGTCGGATGGGCGCGCTTCAGAATCTTCCAGATGGCGCCTTCCATCCGCCCCGCCGGCCCCATGTTCGTGACGCGGGCAATGGCGCGGTCGCCATTCATCACGCCGCCCAGCGTCTCTTTCGGCAGGTACAAATCGCCCGTCATGCCTTCCACGGGACGATCCGGGATCAGAAACCCATAGCCATCGCGATGGATGCTGACGCGGCCCGCCAGGTACTCGCGGCTCTTCGCGGCCGCCATCCAGGTGTGGTTGGGCAGTTCGATCAGGTCGCCGCGCGCCGCCAGACGCTCGAGAGCGGATTCGAGCGCGTGGCGTTCCTCGCCCGGGACGCGCAGGATTTTAAACAGGTGCTTGAGACCGGCTCTTCCGTGCGGCTGCCTCGCGATCAGGTCCAGCAGCGCGGAGTCTTTCATGGTTTCCATCATAGTTTGTGCCTGAAAGAACTGGCATAATGAAGAAGCGATGAGAATCCTGTCATTTGTTTTGCCAGCGGTTGTTCTCTCGCTCGTTCTGCAGGCCCAGACGAGCGCACCGGTGAAGAAGGTCGCCGATACCAAGGCGCCTCCCGCCGCCGTGAAGAATTTCAAGGAGTCCGGCTCGCCCGTGGCGAAGGTCGGTATCGAGCTCTACACCGACTACGAATGCCCGGCCTGCCGCGAGTTCTATCTGAACGTCCTTCCCATCCTCAACCGCGAATACATCGCGACCGGGAAGGTGCATCTGCTGCACCGCGATTTCCCGCTCCCGCAGCACAAATTCACGAAGATCGCGACGCGCTACGCCAATGCAGCCGGCCAGATCGGCAAGTACGACCTCGTCGCCAAACAGCTTTTCGATACGCAGCCCGAATGGTCGCAGAACGGCAACATCGACGTCCAGATCGGCAAAGTGCTGCCGCCGGGAGATCTGGTGAAGGTGCGTGAACTGGTGACGAGCGACGCCCACCTCGACGACACGGTCAACGCCGACGTCCAGATGGGCTCCTACACGGATCACCTGCAGCAGACTCCGACCATCGTGATCGTTGCCAACGGCAAGCGCGAAGTCATCGGCGGCGCGCCGCCGTACTCGATCCTCAAGCAGTACATCGACTCCAAGCTGAAGTAGGTCCTTTCATGAAGCGCTGGCTGCTGATTGCCGGACGTCTCGCCCTCGCGGCGCTCTTTCTCTACTCGGGCATCGCCAAACTGCGCGAGCCCTGGCTGCAATTCGCCATCTCGATCGAGGGTTTCAAGATCGTTCCCGACTATCTCCTCGAGCCGATGGCCCGCACTCTGCCCTGGCTCGAAGTGATTGCCGGCGCCGGCTTGTTCGTGAATGTTCTCGCCGGATGGGCCGCGCTGGCGACGGCGCTGATGCTGGTCGTCTTCAATACGGCCGGGATCTGGGCTTACTCGAAAGGGCTGCAGGTCGATTGCGGCTGCTTCGGTTCCGGAGCGGCCGACCCGATCGGACCGAAATGGTTTGTCGAGCATGGAGGCATGCTTCTGCTCGCCCTTCTCGTCACCATCGGCTGCTTCCAGCGCGGCGCGAAGACCGCTCCCGAACCCGGACGTGCCGGAGCACCGGCAATCGCATAGAATATTGCTGTCATGCGTAAACTGATCCTTCTCGCGGCTCTGGCCGCGTCCGTCAGCGGTTTGCTGCTGTTCGGGGCCACCGTGCCCCGCAAGGCTCCGGAATTCGTCTTCAAAATGACGGATGGCACGCAGCAGCTGCTCAGCCAGTATCGCGGCAAGACCATCGTGCTCGCCTTCATGTACACCACCTGCCCGCACTGCCAGCACACCGCGCAGGTGCTCACCAAAGTACAGACGGAATACAAGGATCGCGGCGTGCAGGTGCTCGGCGCCTGTTTCGATGACGGCGCGGCCTTCCGCACCCAGCAGTTCAATACGCAGCTCGGGCTCAACTTCCCCGTCGGCATCTCCTCTCCCGGTCCGGTGCTCGAATTCGTGCAGCACCCGGCCAGCGAGCCCTACTTCGTGCCGATTCTCGTCTTCATCGACAAGACCGGCATGATCCGCTCGCAGTACATCGGCGACGAGAAATTCCTCAATCAGCAGGAAACCAACATCCGGCTCGAACTCGACAAGATGCTGAAGGCCCCGGCCGCGGCTCCCAAAGCGGCGCCCAAATCGTGAACCTTCATGTCGTGAATCTCCGGACCCCGGAGAATACCAACATCATTCTCGGCCAGAGCCACTTCATCAAGACCGTCGAGGATCTGTTTGAAGTCATGGTCAACGCCGTGCCGCGCGCGCAGTTCGGCGTGGCCTTCAACGAAGCTTCCGGTCCCTGCCTCACACGCGCCGATGGCACCGATCCCGCTCTGCGCGATGCCGCTGTCGGGATCGCCTCCGATGTCGGCGCCGGGCACTTCTTCGCAGTCGTGATGAAGGATTCCTTCCCGATCAACGTCCTGAAATCGATTCAGGCTGCTCCGGAAGTCTGCTCGATCTTCTGCGCGACGGCCAACCCGGTGCAGGTGATCGTCGCCGAAACCGAACTGGGCCGCGGCGTGATGGGCGTCATCGACGGGTCTTCACCGAAAGGCGTCGAAACGGCCGAAGACGCCGCCAGGCGCCACCAGTTCCTCAGAATGATCGGCTACAAGAAATAGCCGCCTGTCCGGCTGCCGGGCGCGCTACAATTGGCAGCCATGAAACCGATTCCCGTTCTCGCCCCGGCTGAACTCCGCGTGGCCGCGCTCGCAGTGATCAAAGCCGACCCCTTTCCGATGCTCGCCAGCCTCGATGGCAACCAGGTTCGCGTCCGTCCGGTCTCACCGGTGCGGACCGAGGAGTTCACCGTCTACGTGGCGTCCATGCGCAGTTCGGGAAAGACGAACGAGATCGCGGCGAACAACAAGGTGGAACTCTGCTATCTGAGCGAGGGGCACGATCAGGTCCGCATCACCGGCGAGGCGGAGAACATCACCGATCCGGCCGTGCGCCAGAACATCTGGGATTCGAATCCGCTGTTACGTGCCTATTTGAAATCAGTGGATAATCCGGAATTTATTCTCTACAAAATTTCGCCAAATCGCGTCCGTTACATGAAAGAATGGGCGCTCGAATATCAGACGGTCGAGCTTTAGAATTTCCCGGCCGCAAAGCGCCGAAATCACTTTCCTGCGAGGGCTTCCGTATGCGATAAAAGACGCATAACGGTCTGCCCGTGCCTCGAAATTCGCAGGGAAATAACGGTGATTTCCCGCGCCCGGCCGCGCGCTTCGCACGGTTCTGCGGGCTCGCTGCGGCGGCTGGAGGATGTATCGTCCTCACCGGCTGGGCAGTGGGCATTCCCAGGCTCACCAGCATCCGGCCCGGATGGCCCCCCATGCTGCCGCTTCCCGCGCTGGCGTTCGTTCTCGCAGGTCTGGCGATCGCTCTGGCCGCCGGCCCGCGGGTTGTGTGGAAGCGAAAGGCCTCCTTCGCAGCCGCCGCCGGAGCGGGATTGCTCGCCGTGCTCAGCCAGGCGACCATGCTGCTCGGCTGGCGCACGACGATGCCCACCCTGACAGCGATCCTCTGCCTCGCCGCGAGCGGCGCTCTGCTTCTGCCCAATGCTCCCCGCTTCCGCCCCCCGTTCCACGCGCTGGCGATTCTGACTGCTCTTATCGGATGGCTCGGGCTCGGCCGCTACATTTTCGGCGGCGCGGCTCTCCTTCCGTACTCCCGCATGGCTCTGCTTTCGGCGCTGCTGGCATTTGCCGCCAGTGCCGGGCTGTTATGCCTGCGCCCGGAGAGCGGGCTCGTCGGGCTGCTCGGCAGCCCGCATGCCGGCGGGGTGGTCACGCGGCGCATGCTCCCGGTGGTCGTGATCTTTCCCATCGCGTTCGGATGGCTGCGTCTGCAGGGACAATACGCTGGACTCTACGGCACTGAAGCCGGCGTTTCGCTGTTTGCCGTCGCCAGCATCATCGCCTTCGGCGGTCTCATCTGGACAACCGCCGCCCGGCTCGACCGCGCCGACGCGCAGCGCGAGGAGTTCATCGCGCTCGTCGAGCAGAGCGAAGACCTGATTGCCTTCGCGGCGCTCGACGGCCGTCTCGCCTATCTGAATTCCGCCGGACGCGGGCTCGCCGGCCTGTCTTCCCCGAACGCGTCCCCTCCCGCCATGCTCGCGGATCTGTTCACCAGAGCCGACGCCATGCGGGACGTTGCCGAAGGAAAAACCTGGAGCGGAGAAACGCAGATCCGCAGTTTCAGCGGCGCTTCACCCGTACACGTCTCGGCCACGCTTTTCCCGATTCGGGACCAGAGAACCCGCCGGCCGCTGCGCATCGCCGCCGTCGTCCGCGACATCACTTCCCGCAAAACCGCCGAGGCGAAACTGCAGGAACAACTCGGCCGGCTCGATCTGCTCAGCCGCATCACCCGTGCCATCGGCGAACGCCAGGACCTCGGCAGCATCTTCCAGGTGGTGCTGCAGACGCTCGAAGACAGCTATCCGGTGGATTTCGCCTGCGGCTGCACCTACGATCCGCTGACGGGTGAGCTGACGGTGACGAGCGTCGGCGCGCGCACGCTCGAAGCCGCCCTCGCCATCGGCATCGCCGAAAAGCGCGGCATTCCGATCGATGAGAACGGTCTCTCGCGCAGCCTGCGCGGCGAACTGGTCTATGAGCCAGACATCCGGAACTCCCCGTTCTTATTCCCGCGGCGGCTCGCCAGCCTCGGCCTGCACTCGTTTGTCGCGGCGCCGCTCTTTTTCGACAGCCGTGTTTCCGGCCTGCTGATTGCCGCGCGGCGGCGGCCGGGAGCATTCTCGAGCGGAGACTGCGAATTTCTGCGCCAGTTGAGCGAGCACGTCGCGCTCGCCGCCGGACAGGCGCAGACCTTCGCCAGTCTCGAGAAAGCGTATGAAGACCTGCGGAACACCCAGTCCGCCGTTTTCCAGCAGGAGCGCCTGGCGGCTCTCGGCCGCATGGCCAGCGGGATCGCGCACGATATCAACAACGCCATTTCCCCCATCGCGCTCTACACCGATATGCTTCTCGCGCGCGAAACCGGCCTGAGCGCGGAAGGGCGCGACGATCTGAAAACCGTCGAACGCGCGATCCAGGATGTTGCCCATACCGTCGCGCGCATGCGCGAGTTCCACCGGCGGGACAAGGCGGACTGGACTCCCGCGCCGGTTCCGCTCGGTGACCTGATCGGCCACGTGGTGGAATCCACCCGCGCGCGCTGGCGCGACATGCCACAGCAGCGCGGACTGCAGGTCGAGGTCAGGCTGGCGCTGGCCGACGTGCCCGATGTGCGCGGCGTGGAAGCGGAGATCCGCGACGCCCTGACCAATCTGGTATTCAACGGAGTGGATGCGATGCCCCAGGGCGGAACGCTGACGATCGCCACCGGCATGGCAGCCTCGCCCACCGGGCGCAGAGTCTGGGTCGAGGTTCGGGACACCGGAATCGGCATGGACGAGCAGACAAAAAGCCGGTGTCTCGAGCCCTTCTTCACGACCAAAGGGGAACGGGGCACAGGCCTCGGCCTCGCTATGGTTCATGGAATGCTCGAACGGCACGGCGGCGAGATCGAGATCGAGAGCAAACCGGGTTTCGGCACCGCCATCCGCCTCCTGTTCCCGGCGTCGACGGGTTCTGAGAGCCGGACGCGAGCGTCCGCCGCCGGGCGATCCGAGCGGCCTCTCCGCATTCTGGTGGTGGACGATGACCCGCTGGTGCGCCGCGCCATGCGCGAGGCCCTTGCAACCGACGGTCACGCGGTCGTGGCGGCCGATGGAGGACAGGAGGGTATCGACACGTTCCACGAGTTCACCGCGCGCGGCGAAAGATTCGATCTGGTGATCACGGACCTCGGGATGCCTCGAGTCGATGGCCGGCGCGTGGTCGCGGCCGTCAAGGAAGCGTCCCCGGCCACTCCGGTTTTCCTGCTCACCGGCTGGGGCAACCGGCTCGGCGGAGATCCGGACGCACCGGCGCGGGCCGACCTGATCCTGGGCAAGCCGCCGCGGGTCGCGGATCTGCGCGAGGCGATCGCCGGATTGCCGATTTGCTGAGAGAAATCCGATCTCCCGGACACCAATAACACGCGTGCCAGAGAGCTCCTCAATGCCGGATTCGCCGAGGCCGCGCGTGCTGGTGGTGGATGATGAGTCGCGCCTCACCGAGGCGCTGTGCCGCATTCTGGAGACCGCGGGCTATCGCACGACGGGCCGCACCTCGCCGGTGGTGGCTCTCGATGAACTGAAGCCGGGAGAATTCGATCTGCTGATTTCCGACGTCACCATGCCCGAGATGAGCGGAATCGATATGCTCGAAGCGGCGCTCCGCATCGACGGGGATCTCGCCGCCGTCATGATGACGGGCAACGGGAGCATCGACACCGCCGTGGCGGCCATGCGCGCGGGCGCGGTCGATTACATTCTGAAGCCCTTCCGCATCGAGGTCGTCCTGCCCGTGCTCACCCGGGCGCTCGAGCTGCGGCGGCTGCGCGTGCAGAACGCCGAGCTGAACGAGAGGCTGCGCGAGCGCGCCGAAGAACTCGCCCGGCTGAACGCAGCGCTCGAGCAGCGCATCGAAGCCCGCACCGCCGATCTGCGCCGGTCGCTTGCGGAGAAGACGACTCTCCTGCAGGAGGTGCACCATCGCGTGCGCAACAATCTTCAGGTGATCGGCAGCCTGCTGTCGCTGCATGCGGCCTCGGCGGCAGGCGCGGAGCCGGCCAGCGCGCTGCGCGCCGCGTCTCACCGGGTGTGGGCGATGTCCGTCGTCCAGCAGCAGTTCGACAGCGCGGCAGACTCGCCCGGCGTCGATTTCAGCGCCTGCATCGTGACTCTGTGGAACGGATTGTCCCTGCGGCACGAGACCGATCCGGCTGATATACGGGCAGAGATTGCAGCCGAGCCGATCCGGCTCCCGATCGAGCAGGCCAACAGTTGCGGCCTGATCCTGAACGAGCTGATCAGCAACGCGCTGCGCCACGCTTTCCCGGACGGGCGCGGCGGCACCATCCGCATCCGCTTCGGCAAAACCGCGGACACCCGCGCCGAATTCTCCTTTTCGGACGACGGGATCGGCCTGCCCCCGGATCTCCGGGCGCGCAAGGCGCAAAGGCTCGGCCTGCAACTCGTGGACGTGCTGGCCGCGCAGTTGCGCGCCACGCTGCGGATCAACCCGGGCAGAGGCGCGAGCTTTACGCTGGCGTGGGATCTGGAAAAGAGTTCCTGAGAAACGAAAAACGCGAAGGCAACGGGCCTTCGCGTGAGAAAATCTGGAGCCGAGACGGGGGCTCGAACCCCGGACATCCAGTTTACAAAACTGGCGCTCTACCGACTGAGCTATCCCGGCCTTCGCTGGACCACCGTAGGTGGAGCGGGCGACGGGAATCGAACCCGTATAGGTAGCTTGGAAGGCTACTGCCCAACCTTTAGGCCACGCCCGCGATACCAGAGCTGTCCTGATTGTAGCAGTGCGAATTCACCTGATGAGATAACGTAAGTTCATGCAGACGCGGCAGCTCGGATCGAGCGATCTTCACATTACTCCCCTCGGCATCGGCGCCTGGGCGATGGGCGGGGGTGGATGGGCCTTCGGCTGGGGCCCGCAGGACGACAACGACTCCATCGGCGCCATTCACGCCGCTCTCGACCGCGGCATCAACTGGATCGATACCGCGCCCATCTATGGCCTGGGGCATTCGGAAGAAGTCGTGGCCCGGGCGATCAAAGGCCGCTCCAGCCGGCCCTATATCTTCACCAAATGCGAATTCGTCTGGAACGAGCAGCGCGAAATCAGCCGCTCGCTCAAACGCGAGTCGATCCGGCGCGAAGTGGAAGACAGCCTGCGCCGGCTCGGCACCGACGTGATCGATCTCTACCAGATCCACTGGCCCGTCCCGGAAGAGGAGATCGAAGAAGGCTGGGCCGCGGTGGCCGAGCTGAAGAAGGAAGGCAAGGTCCGCAACATCGGGGTCTGCAACTTCAGCGCGCAGCAGATGGAGCGCATCCAGCGCATCGCGCCCCTCGCCTCGCTGCAGCCTCCTTACTCGATGCTCTCGCCCGAAATCGAGACCGCTGCCCTGCCCTTCTGCGCCGCGAACCACATCGGCGTGATCGTCTATTCGCCCATGAAATCGGGCCTGCTGAGCGGCTCGATGACGCGCGAACGCATCGCCGCCATGCCGGACGATGACTTCCGCAAACGCACGGTCAGCTTCCAGGAACCCCTGCTCACGCGCAATCTCAACCTGGTGGAACTGCTGCGCGAGATCGGCAAGCCTTACGGCCGCACGCCCGGCGAAGTGGCCATCGCGTGGACGCTGCGCCGGCCCGAAGTGACGGGCGCCATCGTCGGGCTGCGTTCGCCCGCGCAGGTGGATGGCGTCATCGGCGCGGCCGAATTCCGGCTCTCGGAAGCGGAAATCGGACGCATCGCGCAGTTCCTCAGCGCAAACACCGTGAGTGCCGTGGCGTGAAGCCTCGTATCCTGATGGTCTCTTCGGAGGCCAATCCCTGGGCCAAAAGCGGCGGTCTCGCCGATGTGCTCGAAGCGCTGCCCGCGGCGCTTGCCGCACTTGGTCATCCGGTCGCGGTCGTCATCCCGCGCTATATGGCCGCGCGCAACGCTCCGGCGCGGCGCATTCTCGACGGGCTTCCCATCGCGCTTGGTCCGGACATTTACGAGGTCTCCATCTGGCAACTGCTGCGGGGCACGATGAAATCCGATGTGACCCTGTTCTTCGTCGATCAGCCTGCGCTGTTCGACCGCCAGGGCCTTTACAACGACCGGAACGGCGACTTCCCCGACAACCACATCCGCTTCGCCATCCTCTCCCGCGCGGCGCTTGAAATCGCGCGGCGCGTCTTCCCCACCGACATCTTTCATTGCCACGACTGGCAAACCGCGCTCCTGCCCGTCTATCTCAAAGACGATCGCGTCATCGATCCCACCTTCGCCGGCACCCGCTCCATCCTGACCATCCACAACCTCGGCTATCAGGGTATCTTCGCTCCCGAAGTCCTGGGCGAAATCGGATTGCCGAAAACGATCTTCCACCCCGGCGCCATCGAGTTCTGGGGCAAGGTCAACTTCCTCAAAGCCGGCATCGTGTTCGCCGATGCCCTCACCACCGTGAGCCGCAAGTACGCCGAAGAGATCCAGACGCGCGAATACGGAGTGGGCCTCGAAGGCGTCATCGCCTCGCGCCGCAACGCGCTCACCGGCATTCTCAACGGCATCGACTACGACCGCTGGAACCCGGCCAGAGACCATCTCATCCCGGCCCACTATTCTCCCGCCGATCTCTCCGGCAAAGCCCGCTGCAAGCGCGAACTGGTCCACGCCATGGGCTTTCCCGAAGCGGCACTCGAGCGCCCTTTGATCGGCGTGGTCTCCCGCTTCGCCACGCAAAAAGGGTTCGATCTCCTCGCCGAAGCCGGCCCGGCAATCTTCTCGAAGGACGTCTATCTCGCCGCGCTCGGCAACGGCGAGCCGAAGATCGAGGCCATCTTCCGCGATCTCCAGTCCCGTTTCCCCGGCAAGGTCGCGGTGCGCTTCGGCTACGACGAGAGCATGGCCCACCGCATCGAAGCCGGTTCGGATATCTTCCTGATGCCGAGCCGCTACGAGCCCTGCGGCCTCAACCAGATCTACAGCCTGCGCTATGGAACGGTGCCCGTGGTGCGCGCCACCGGCGGTCTCGACGATACCATTACCTCCGCGCCGGCGAGCGAAGCCACCGGATTCAAGTTCGTTGCGTACAATGGAGATGCGCTGCGCGAAGCGGTGGAAGAGGCCTGCCGGCTGAGGGAAGACCGCGAGGCCTGGACGGCCATGATGCGGCGCGGCATGCAAAAAGACTTTTCCTGGGCGGCTTCGGCCGCCGCGTATTCGCGTCTGTACTGCTCGCTCGTAAATCCCTGATGAATCCCGGGCGGGTATGGACGACTCTAACTACTGGACGAGGAGTGAAATGGCAGGAACGAACACACTGAACTTTACCGATGCCGCCTGGGACGCGGAGGTTTTGAAGTCCCCCACGCCGGTGCTGGTCGATTTCTGGGCGGTCTGGTGCGGCCCATGCCGCCAGATGACGCCGATCATCGATCAGCTGGCCGAGGAGTACCAGGGCAAGGCGAAGATCGGGAAGCTGAACGTCGACGAGAACGGCCAGACGGCCATGCGCTACCAGGTTCGGGGCATCCCGACCCTGCTGCTCTTCAAGGGCGGCCAGCTCGTGGCGACGAAGGTCGGCGCGACCGGCAAGGCCGAAGTCCAGAAGATGCTCGACGCGCACGTTGTGGCCTGACCCCGCGTTGAATCGATTCCCCAAAGGACCCGGAGCGATCCGGGTCCTTTTTGTATTTATGAAGGAATTTTCAGGTATTCCGCGACGAAACAACTGCGCGATTCATCACACCGGATGAGTGAATACGGCGCGATTCCGAGCGCCGGGAGGTTATAGTGGTTGTAGAGTCCATGGTCGTCAGGGTAAGGTTCAGACGAGGCCCCACGGTTTCCCGCCACAGCCGAAAAAACCGCCGGATCGCGATGCTCGGCGCGAGCTTTCTCACCATGATCGCCATCAGTCTCGGTTCGCTTGGTCTCTGGCGGATGGGCGCGGATCTGGAGTGGACGGGCCCGTTCTTCGTTTCGGCCGGACTGCTTTCGCACTGGCAGGTCTGGATCGGTGCGGCGGTTCTCGCCCAGTACGGTTCGTTCCGGCTCGCACGCTATGCGCGCTCGCGGCACAGAGCGGGCGAAGAAACGGTGGAAACAGTTCAACCCGCCCAGAGCATGGCGGCGAACGTCTGACCGCGCTCTGATATCCTGAGCACAAACGGTTTTTCATGGCTTACGAGACCCGGTACCGGAGTCGTGGTTCCCTGGCGCTTCCCGGGTTCCCTCCCGGTGTGAAGTGGCTGATCTTCGCAAACATCGCCGTCTACCTGATCTATTTCTTCGGCTCGATGTTCAGCACCCCGCCGGCGCCGATCTTCCATAACCTCGAACTGGTGCCGCGCGCCGTCATCCACGGCGCCATCTGGCAGCTCGTCACCTACCTGTTCCTGCACAGCCTGAACAGCTTCTCGCACATCATCGTGAACATGCTGACGCTCTGGATGTTCGGAGCGGCCATTGAACAGACGTGGGGGACGCGGCGCTTCGTCGAGTATTACTTCATCTGCGGCGTGGGCGCGGGTATCTGCGTGGTGCTGGTGAACCTGCTGTTTGTCGATCCGATGCACCAGTATCCGGTGATCGGCGCCTCGGGCGCCATCTACGGGCTCCTGCTCGCCTACGGCATGCTTTTCCCCAACCAGACGGTGCTGCTGAGCTTCATCTTCCCCATCAAAGCCAAGTACATGGTGATGATCTTCGGCGCCATCGCATTTCTGAGTTCGTTCAACACGAACAGCCCGGTGAGCAATCTCGCCCATCTGGGCGGCATGCTCTTCGGCTTCATTTATATGAAGACGCAGTTTTCCACGCGCCGCGTGGCGAGCTACGGCGGAGTCTACACGCGCACCGCGCCAAAGAGCTCACAGCCGCGCTGGCGTTTCAGTTTCAGCCCGAGCCAGTGGTGGAAAGAGTGGAAGATGCGCCGCGCCCGCAAGAAGTTCACCGTCTACATGAAGGAACACGGGGGACGCGATCCCTGGACGCAGTAACGTCAGGCAGCCGAGGCAGAAACAACCGCTATCATCCTTCCGGCTTGACCTGGATCGTGAGACTTCGCGCTTGCAAACCGGATAGGATGCTGTCAGCGTTGGCCAGGACGGAATCCTTTGTGATCAGTGGACCCGGAAGCATCGCGCCTTCGTAGTAAACCCGGTGTCGCGTGCTCACGCGAATGACAACCAGATAAGCGCTCGGTGGGTCTTGATCCCCAAGAGGGCAAATAATTACGGGCCGGCCCGTACTGTCCGCAACCTCGCTTAGCTGGGGCAGAAAGCGCCAGAGCTCATCCGGATGGTGGCCGTCGATCATGACTCGAACGAACGCTGCAGCCTCGCTGAACACGTATCTGTAACCCAGCTGCATGAAGAGGGACAAATAAGCAATTCGAAGAACAGCTCGTTGTGCGTTGGAACCTATATAGTCGAGGCTGAATGTAAGGTCAACCTTGTCACCATCCGATAGAGATTTGGCTCGATCCCTAAAGCCCTCCAAAGCCGCCTCTGTCCCTCCGAGAACACGAATCGTATTCGGGCCGGATCCATCTCCCCAAGAAATCTTCATGGGCAGGGAGACATCTCCGACGCGAACGTGCCCTTTGAGCTCAGGGCCGAACCCGGCGACGGCGTCGCGGGAGCGTATCATTCGGACGAAGTGACCGTCCAGGTCGGAGCCCTGCCTGTTGTTGCACGTCCGGCACGTGAGGGTAATCAACGTCCCGCCAAGAGCCTTCGGAACAATGTGCTCCTCCGAGAGCGCGGGTGGATCACCCGCCAGGGCGGACTTGCTGAAGCGCTGCAAGCACAACGGGCACACCACGACGTCGAGCGAACCGTGCCTGCACTCGGCGAGGTTCGCAGCGAGTCGGTCGAACAATTCCTCTTGTCGGCGCCGCATCAAGTCGATGCCGGAATCGGCGAGGACCTACCCGCTCATCGAAGCCAGGAACTCGCTGTTGGTCCGCGTCTTCCCGAGCTTGTCGAGCAGCAGTTCCATCGTTTCCACCGGCGAAAGCGGGCTCAGCACGCGCCGCAGAATATACACGCGGTTCAGCTCGTCGCGCGGCATCAGCAGCTCTTCCTTGCGGGTGCCGCTCTTGTTGATATCGATGGCCGGGAAGACGCGCTTGTCGATGAGCTTCCGGTCGAGATGGATTTCCATGTTGCCGGTGCCCTTGAACTCTTCGAAAATCACGTCGTCCATGCGGCTGCCGGTATCCACCAGCGCCGTCGCGATGATGGTGAGCGATCCGCCTTCTTCGATATTGCGCGCCGCGCCGAAGAACCGCTTCGGCCGCTGCAGCGCATTCGAATCCACACCGCCCGAGAGCACCTTGCCCGAAGGCGGCACGATGGTGTTATAGGCGCGCGCCAGACGCGTGATCGAATCGAGCAGAATCACCACGTCTTTTTTGTGCTCGACGAGCCGCTTCGCCTTTTCGATCACCATTTCCGCCACCTGGACGTGGCGCGTCGCCGGTTCATCGAAGGTCGAACTGATCACTTCGCCGCGCACCGAGCGCTGCATATCGGTGACTTCTTCCGGCCGTTCGTCGATCAGCAGAACGATCAGCGTGACTTCCGGATGATTGGTCGTAATCGAATTCGCGATGCTCTGCAGGAGCATCGTCTTGCCGGTACGGGGCGGCGCCACGATGAGACCGCGCTGGCCCTTGCCGATCGGCGTCACCAGATCCATCACGCGGCCCGAGAAGTTATCCTTCACGGTCTCGAGCTTCACCCGCTCATCCGGATAAAGCGGCGTGAGGTTATCGAAGAAGATCTTGTTGCGCGCTTCCTCCGGCGGTTCGAAGTTGATCGCGTCCACCTTGATCAGCGCGAAGTACCGTTCGCCTTCCTTGGGCGGCCGGATCTGGCCCGACACCGTGTCGCCGGTGCGCAGGTCGAAGCGGCGGATCTGCGAGGGCGAGACGTAAACGTCGTCCGGCCCGGGCAGGTAGTTGTATTCGGGCGCCCGCAGGAAGCCGAAGCCATCCGGCAGGCATTCGAGCACGCCTTCGGAGAAAATGAGCCCGCTCTTTTCCGCCTGCGTCTGCAGGATCTTGAAAATGAGCTCCTGTTTGCGCAGGCCGGCGGCGTTCAGCACGCCCATGTCCTTCGCCACCTGGTTCAGGTTCATGATGCTCATGTCCTTGAGCTCGACGAGGTCGAGCGTGGGACCCTGACCCGGCCTGGCGCCCTGCTTGCGCCGCTGCTGGCCGGGATGCATGTTCTGCAGCGCTTCGGGCGAAGGAGCCGCCGCAGGCGCTGCATCGGGAGGAGGCGCGGGGGCAGCAGCCGGGGGAGCCGCGGCCGTTTCCACGGGCTTCGCCGCTTCCGC
>DASPQQ010000327.1:0-3917 GCA_035624885.1 Bryobacteraceae bacterium
CGCAGTATCTGAAAAACGTTGGGGAAGGGCCTGCATCACTCCGCACTCGCAGCGCACCGGCGACCCAGGGACTGACACCTTTTCCGCGCCAGGCACCAGCGGTCAGCCTTGTCCCCGCGATGCTCAGTCACCGAGTAGAGCCTGCGGCCGAGGCTGTCTGTCCCTCCAGCGGCACGCCTCGATCGAAGAATTCAAGGCTGTCCTGGCTGTTTCAACAGTCCAACGCGGCCAGCGCCGCGCCGCAGCGCCCGTTTTCATGCGCCCGCGCGAGGTTTGTCAGCAACCTGCTAGGGCGCGAGCGATTTGCCCGCGTAGGCGTAGAACATCACGATCAGGCCGATGAGAGACGCAAGCAGAATGCTGTGCTTGAGCGTGAAGCGGAACAGACGGCCTTCTTCCTTTCCCGTGCCGGCCGAGGTGGCCGCCGCGGCGACCGCGATGCTCTGCAGGCTGATCATCTTGCCCATCACGCCGCCCGAGGAATTCGAGGCGGCCATCAGGACGGGGTTCATGCCGAGACGCTGCGCCGTCACCACCTGGAGGTTGCCGAACAGAGCGTTGGCGGAAGTGTCGCTGCCGGTGAGGAAGACTCCGATCCAGCCGAGCAGAGCGCTGAAGAAGGGAAACAGGCCGCCGGTGCGGGCGAAGGCGAGTCCCATGGTGGCCGTGGCGCCGGAATAGTTCATCAGAAACGCGAGCGCCATCACGACCGCGATGGTGAGTTCGGCGAAGACCAGCTGGCGCGCGGATTTGCCGAGGATGCGGAAGAAACGCGCGGGCGAGACGCCGAGTACGGCCGCGGAGAGGAGCGCCGCGACAAGGCACGAGGTGCCGGAAGCGGAAAGCCAGGGGAAGGTGTACATCGCGTCGTAAGGCGCCTGAGCCGTGGTGACGGGTGGCATCTTCTGCACGATATTGTGCAGGCCGGGCCACGGGAAGCGGATGGCCAGGCTGACCATCCAGGTCTGCACGGGTTTATAGGTCCAGAAGAGAACGCAGACCACGAGGAGCACGAAGGGCGTCCATGCGTGCAGGGCTTCGCCGAGCCGGATCGATGTCCAGGGATGGGCGGGGCCATCGCCTTCGAGCTGGAATGTATCTTTGGGCCGCCAGACGCGCAGCAGCACGACGAGAACGCCGATGGCGGAGAGCGAGGAAAGGATATCGGTCAGCTCCGGCCCAATGAAGTTCGAGACCCCGAGCTGCACGCCCGCGAAGGTGAGACCGCAGATGGCGGCGGCGGGCAGAACGCCGCGCAGCGCCTTCCAGCCGCCCATCACGACGATCAGATACGCCGGGATGATGAGCGACACCGGCGCGCAGATGCGGCCGACGCCGGCGCCGAGCTGCATCAGCGGCAGCTTGGTTGTGCTGGCGAGCGTGATCAGAGGCGTGGCGATGGAGCCGAAAGCGACCGGCGCGGTGTTGGCCAGAAGACAGATGCCGCCGGCGAAGAACGGCGAGAAGCCGAGGCCGGTGAGCATCGAGGCGGCAACCGCGACGGGGGTGCCGAATCCCGCCGCGCCTTCGATGAAGGCGCCGAACGCGAAGGCGATCAGCAGCGCCTGCAGGCGGCGATCGTCGGTGAGATTGGCGATGGATCTCTTGACGATTTCGAACTTGCCCGTATCGACCGTGATGTTGTAAAGAAGAATCGCCGTGAAGACGACCCAGCCGATGGGAAACAGGCCGCTGGCCGCGCCGTAGGCGATCGACGTGAAGGCCAGGCCGGCCGGCATGCCGAAAACCGCGATGGCAACAAGGAGTGCGCCGGCAAGTCCCATCACGGAAGACAGCCATGCCGCCTTCCGGAAAACCCCGATCATGATCAGTAGAACGAGGATGGGAAACCCTGCGGTAAGGGCCGTCAAACCCACACTGCCGGCGACAGCTGTGTAATTCTGTTGCCACATAGGTTATGGAATCATATCAGTAGTCCGCAGCGAGGCACCATTCCTTTCTCCCGTTTCGTATGCTGGACATTGGCTTTCCAGCTTTTGCATCGATATGAGTGACGCGAGACGGGTGCGGCGGTCGTCGGGATCTGGCTCCGGTTCGGGCTCCGGGCGGGAGAGCAGCCGTCACTCGTCATCGTCGTCGAGAAGCGGGAGCCGGCCGCTTCCGGCGGGCAGCAGCCGGCGGGTGCGGGAAACCAGAGCTCTGTCGTCGCGGGGCCGCGGGCTCATTATTGCGGCGCTGGTGCTCGTCATGCCGTGCGAGGTGGCGATCACGGGCATTCTGCCGCTGAGCGTGCGCTTCCTGATCGACAAGGTGGTGGGATCGGGGAACGAAGCGGCGCTGTATGTCGCCTTCAGTTTTCTCGGAACGGCGCTGGCGCTGGCTCTGGTGGGCGGATTCGTGCGCGAAGTGCTTTCCTCGCGCCTCGTCAACGGCTCTTTGATGGAACTGCGGCAGAGCATGTTCGACCGGCTGCAGCGGATGCCGATTCTGGCGAACCCGAAGGACCACAGTCCGGAGCTGCTGGACCGTTTCTCGGGCGACCTCGCGCACGTGGAAAACATGACGTCGATGGCGATACCGGTGGCGGTGCTGCCGGGTCTGCAGGCGGTCCTTTGTTCGGCGCTGATGCTGTGGCTCGACTGGCGCGCGGGCCTCGTGGCACTGGTGCTGTGGCCGTGGATTCTTCTCGCGCCGCGCGCGTCGGCGGCGCTGGCCGTGCGCAACCGGATCGGTCTGGCGGAAGAAGAGAAGAGCCTGCTCTACCTGGTGAAGGAGAGCATTGAAGCGCAGCCGTTCGTGCGGGCGTTTTCGCTCGAGCAGCTGCGCGGCGCGAGTTTTCGCAAGCGCAACAACACGCTGACGCGCCATGCGGCGCGCGCCGGGCTGATGCCGGCGCTGCTCGAACGGTTCGCGGGCGCCGGCGTGCTATTTGCGCTGGCGGCGATCGCGGCATTCTGCGGCTGGCTGGCGTATCCGGCGAACGGCGCGATGAGCGGCGGTTCGCTGGCCGCCATCCTGATGCTGGCCGTGGCCGCGGCGAATTCGCTCCGCTCGATCCATGACTATCTGCCCGTGCTTTCGGCCGGCAATGCGGCCGACAGGCGGATTCAGGAAACGCTCGATGAATACGATTCGGTGGCCGACGCGAGGGAAGCGCGGGCGCTGCAGCCGATCGCGTCCGAGATCGGTTTCTCCGATGTGCGGTTCACCTACAAACCGGGCGCGGAAAAGCTCGTCTGGCAGCTGGCCGGCATCACGGCGCGCATTCCGAAGGGATCGTATGTGGCGTTTGTGGGCCCGAGCGGCTGCGGCAAGACCACGCTGCTCAAACTGCTGCTGCGCTTCCACGACCCGCAGTCCGGCATGGTTTCCATCGACGGGCACAATCTGAAGACCGTCACGCAGGCTTCGCTGCGGAGCCAGATCGGCGTGGTGTTCCAGGAGAACCACGTGTTCAACGGCTCGATCCGCGACAACATCCTGGTGGCGAAGCCGGACGCTTCCGAAGAGGCCGTTTACGCCGCTGCGGCCGCCATCGGCCTCGATGCGATGGTGCGCGAGCTGCCGCAGGGTTATGCCACGATGACGGGCGAACGAGGCGCGGCGCTTTCTCTCGCCGGCGTGCAGCGCCTCGCGATTGCGCGGGCGCTGCTGCGTTCCCCGCAGGTCCTGCTGCTCGATGAAGCGACTTCGGGCCTCGAGCCGGTGGATGAGATGGAGATCAACCAGCTGCTCGCGCCGCTGCGCGCGGGGCGCACCGTGATTGCGCTGACGCACCGTCTTTCCACGGTGGCCGATGCCGATTACATCTTCGTGATGGACAACGGCGAGATCGTGGAGCGCGGCAGCCACTTCGAGCTGCTGGCGGCGAACGGCGTTTACGCCGGTTACTGGCGCAAGCAGGCGGGGTTCACTTTCTCGGCCGACGGCAAGCACGTGGATGTGGATGCGGAGAG
>DASPQQ010000328.1:0-2965 GCA_035624885.1 Bryobacteraceae bacterium
AAGAAGACCCCTGGGAGCGCATTCGCCTCATGGCTGCGGCCATGCCGAATACTCCGCTGCAATTTCTCTCCACCGGCTTCCGCTTCATTTCCTGGGAAACAGCCAGCCCGGAATTCATGGGTCTCGCTTTCCGCACGCTAATCAAAAGCGGCATCCGCCGTTTCGCGCTCGCCGACCCCATGAACGACGCCGATTCCAACGTCGCCTGCGCGCGCATGATCAAAGCCGGCGGCGGCGAATACGTCATCGGCGCGCTGGTTTTCACCTTGAGCCCCATCCACGACGACGCGCACTACGTCGCCCGCGCCCGCACCCTCGCCGAAAGTCCCCACGTCGACGCCGTATATATAAAGGATCCCGGCGGTCTGCTCACGCCTCTCCGCGCTCGCACGCTCATCCCCGCGGTGAAGGCAGCCATCGGCGATAAGCCGCTTGAACTCCACTCGCACTGCACCATCGGCATCGGCGAGCTTACCTACATGGACGCGCCCGATTGGGGCGTCAGCGCAGTGCAATGCGCCTCGGGCGCGGTGTCGGACGGCATCTCGAATCCGCCCTCCGAGCGCGTCGTTTCCAATCTCCGCGCGCTCGGACACGAGATCGACATCGACGATCAGGCGCTCGCCGAGCTTGGCCGCTACTTCACGCGCCTCGCGGAAGCCGAAGGCCTGCCCTCGGGCCGCCCGCAGGCGTTTGACGCCGGCTATCTTCATCACCAGCTTCCCGGAGGCACCGTCGGCACCATGCGCCGCCATCTCGCCGAAGCGCGCGTCTCTCACCTCGAAGGCGCCGTCATCGAGGAACTGGGCCGTGTGCGCCAGGAGCTCGGCTGGCCCATCGTGATGACTCCGTTCGCGCAGATGCTGATCACCCAGGCCGTCCTGAACGTCACCGGAAAAGAGCGCTATAGCATCGTCCCCGACGAAGTGATCCGCTACGCGCTCGGAAAGTTCGGCCGTCCGAATATCCCCATCGCGCCTGAGGTGATGGACCGCATCGAGGCTCTCCCGCGCACGCGCGAACTGCGCGAGCAGCCGGGCATGCCGCCGCTGCCCGAATTGCGCCGCCGCATCGGCGCGGACCTGAGCGACGAAGAATTTCTCCTCCGCGCCACCATGCCGTCCGGTCTGGTCGATGCCATGAAAGCCGCCGGCCCCGCAGAGACGCACTACGATCCCGATATGGCTCCCGTGATGAATCTCATCCGACAGCTCACCGCCCGGCGCGACATCCATTACATCTCGGTCGAAAAGCAGGATTTCAAGCTTGAGCTGCGCGGCCCGGCCGCGCCCGTGGAGGCATGAGCGTGCGCCGGTCGAATAACGGATGGAAGGAAAAGCTGGGGCCAGTCGAAGGTTTCATGTTCGACCTCGACGGCACACTGATTCTCAGTGACCGCTCGCTCGGTGGCTACCGCGCGCTCCCCGGCGCCATCGAGGTCCTGAATGAAGTAAAGTCGCGCGGCATTCCCTTCGTCACTCTCACCAATGGCAGCGCCTATCCCCCCTCGCAGCAAGGGCCAAAGCTTCGCGCTCTCGGCTTGCCCATTTCCGACGAAGCTCTGCTCACTCCCTCAACCGTTGCCGCGGACCTCATGCCTCGCCGCCACGTCAAGCGCGCTCTCATCCTCGGCACCCCGGGCGTCGGCCAGCCGCTCGCTGAAGCGGGAATCGAAATCGTTTTTCCGGGGCAGGAAGGCGCCGAAAACGTCCAGGCCGTCTACGTCGGCTGGCATCCCGACTGCGTCATGCGCGATCTCGAAGTTGCCTGCAAGGCCATCTGGAATGGAGCGGAGTTGTACGTCGCGTCCGATGTCCCCTTTTTCGCCACATCCGCCGGCAAAACGATGGGCTACTCGCACGCCATCGTCGCCGCCGTGCGCCGGATCACCCGCGCCCCCATGATCCTTACTGGCAAGCCTTCGCTTCACGCGCTACGGCTCGTGGCGAAAAAGCTGGGAGTACCGATGCGCCGTGTCGGCGTCGTCGGCGATGACCCACTCGTCGAAATGATCATGGCGCGCCGAGGCGGTGCGATGGGTTTCGGCGTGACCACCGGTTTCACATCCGCGGAGGATTGGGCGGCTCAGCCTCGCGCCCGCCGCCCGCACCGCATCGTTCGCGAACTCGCCGAAGTCCTCGAGCTGACCGCTCCCTCATCTGGGAAGCCCCGTCGCCGCGCTACTGAGTGAAGCCAAAACGGCGTTCCGTGTATCTAATCGAAAGATGAATCCACGGTACATCTTCCTGCTGGCATTTGCCGCAGTCGGGTTGGCGGTCCTCGCTATCACGGCCGCGCCCCATCCCATTGCAGGCAATAGACCTGCGCCGACCGGCGATCAACCCGCCGCTCCCGTTGTTGTGGAGCTATTCACGTCAGAAGGTTGCTCGAGCTGCCCGCCTGCGGACCGCCTGCTCGCACTGCTCGATGAAAAGCAGCCCGTGCCAGGAGCAAGAATCATCGCCCTCGAGCAGCATGTGGACTATTGGGACGACCTCGGCTGGCGCGATCCCTTTTCCTCGGCGCAATTCTCCCGGCGACAAGAGGATTACGTCAGCGCGTTTCATACCAACGGCGCCTATACGCCTCAGATGGTCGTCGACGGCTCCACCGAGCTCCTCGGCAGCGATCCCCATGCGGCTCTCGCGGCTATCGTGAAGTCCTCTCACGTGCCTAAAACCTCCATCGTGATCGGGCAAACTAACCCCGTGCCGCCGGACGCGGCGTCGATCCCGGTGCGTGTGAGTCTTGAATCCGCCCCCAGCGCGAACGCAGCCTCGGGCTCCGACGTCATTCTTGCTGTCACTGAGGACAATCTCTTGTCGAACGTCACGAACGGGGAAAATTCCGGGTCGAAGCTGCCTCATCGGGCAGTCGTTCGGGACATGCGCGTTCTGGGGCGAGTCGGTGGGGATGGATCGTTTAACGCGCAGACGGACGTCAGGCTCTCGAAGAACTGGAAACG
>DASPQQ010000329.1:0-28108 GCA_035624885.1 Bryobacteraceae bacterium
ATCTGCGGGGCCAGAGTAATCGCATAACCCGCCTTCGCGCTGCCCACTTCCACGTTCCAGACGGGATGGCCATTGGTTGCGTCGAGCGCGAGCAGATGCCCGTCGATCGTGCCCATGTAGAGCGTCGAACCGAGAATCGCCACGCCGCGATTGACGCGTCCGCAGCAGGGGCGGGCATCCGTTGAAGGAATGTAGTTATAGACCCAGTAAGTGCGGCCGGTGGCGGCATCGACCGCGATAACATCGTTCGGCGCCTCGGTGAAATACATGATGCCGTCGACGACGAGCGGCGTCGATTCAAACTTCTCGGTGGAGCGGGCCTGATAAGCCCACTTCATTTCGAGGTCCTTCACGTTACTCGCGTTGATCTGGGTGAGCGTGCTGTAACGCTGGCCCATCATGTTGCCGGAGTAAGAGAGCCAGTTCTGCGGCTCCGTGTCCGAATGGAGGATGCGGTCAAAGGTGACCTGGGCGCTCAGAGAGAACGCGGCAAGCCCTGCCGCGAGAAGAAGCCGGTTCATCATTACTTCGCGTCCATCCTTTTGAGTGAGCTGAGATAAGCAACCAGATCGGAGAGTTCCTGCGCGCTCAGCCGCTCCTTGAACGAAGGCATGCCGGATTTGGGCGAGAAGGAAAATTCGCGCAGGTCGGCTTTGTTCAATGCGAGGAGGTGCTCTCTCGAATCGATGACGCGCATGCCGAAGCCGTCTTCATCGATCACGCGGCCGGTGATCTGCGTGCCGTCTTTCGTGGTGGCGTGGAAGGTGCGGTTATCCGGCTCGATCACGGCGTCGGGATCGGTAACGGACTGCTCGAGTTCGGCCGGTTTGCGGAACGATCCGATTTCGCTCAAGTCCGGGCCGACGCGCGATCCCGTGCCGAGAATGCGATGGCAGTTGACGCATCCCCTGCTCGCGAAGAGCGCCTTGCCACTGGCGATATCGCCGCCGGCGGCGCCCGCCGGGGGAGCGATCGAGCGCAGGTAGGCCACGATGCTCGCGGCCTGGGCGTTGGTCATCGTGTTGGGCGGCATGCCGGTGCCCGGGATGCCGTTCAGGATGATCTTTACCAGATCGTCGTCAGTCGAAGCATGGCGGAACTTGCCGTGACCGAGGTCGACACCGGCGATCATGTCGCCGCGTTCGCCGTGGCAGTTGGCGCAGCTGGCGCGGAACAGAGCGGCGCCGGTCTGCTGCCCGAAGGCATGCGGTACCAGCAGCAGCGGGGCGGCCAGTATCAATACAGGGAAGCGTCTGAGCACCCGTTCATCATATAACTTCCGCGAAGGCATCATTGCGGATGCGTTCGAGCGCTTTTTCCGCCGATTCGGGCCTGCCCATGTAATAGCCCTGCGCTTCGTGCGAGCCGAGCTGGCGGACGATATTGAGCTGCCCTTCGTTCTCGACGCCTTCGGTGACGACGCGCAGGCCCAGAGTGCGGCCCATCGCGATGACGGATTTGATCATGGTCACGGCCGTCGAGTTGCGGCCGAGACTGGCCGTGAAGGAACGGTCGATCTTGACCGCATTCACCGGCATGGTCTGCAGGTAACTCAGGGAGGAGTAGCCGGTGCCGAAGTCGTCGATCGAAAGCGAAACTCCCATTTCACGCAACTGCTGCATCTTTTCGATGCTCTCCTGAGGATCGCGCACGAGCACGCTTTCGGTGATCTCGAGTTCGAGCAGCTCCGGAGCGAGGCCGGTGGAGCGAAGGATTTCCGCGACGTTTTCAACGAATTCGTCGCGCGCAAACTGCAGCGCCGAAACGTTCACCGCAATCTGCACGGGGCGCCGCCCGTTCATCTGCCAGTTGCGCGCCTGCTCGCACGATTCGCGCAGAATCGAGAGCCCGATCTGGCTGATGAAACCCGTCTCTTCCGCGACGGGGATGAATTCGGACGGCGGCACATCCCCCAGTTCCGGACTGCTCCACCGGCAGAGCGCTTCGAAGCGCACCAGTTCACCGCTTCCGAGGTCGTAGAGCGGCTGGAACTGCGGGCGGAATTCGCCGCGCTGGAGCGCGGCGAGCATCAGCTTCTGGATTTTGAGTTTGCGCACCATGGCGTGTTTCATCGATGCGTCGAAGACATGGTATTCGCGATTGTTGCGTTTGGCGTGGAACATGGCCGCGTCGGCGCTCTGGCAGAGTTCACTGGCGCTCTCGGCGTCCTCCGGGAAATGGCTGACGCCGATGCTGGCGCCGATGCGGATGCCCTGGCCTGAGACTTCGAAGGGCTTCTCAAAAGTCCGGAGGAGACGGCGAGCCAGATCTTCGGCCGATTCGCCCCGGGCAACAGGCGTCGTGACGGTGAATTCGTCGCCGCCGATGCGGGCGAGAAGCTCGGAAGGGGCGAGGCATAGCTGGAGACGCGCCGCGACCTGGCGCAGAAGGTGATCGCCGGTCATGTGGCCCATCGTGTCGTTGACGAGCTTGAATCCGTCGAGATCGATATAGAGCAGGGCGACGCCCGAACCGTCGAGCGCCGCGACCTCGATGGCGGCGCGCAGTTCGTCTTCGAAATGACGCCGGTTGGCCAGCCCGGTGAGCGAATCGTGCGTGGCCTGATGACTCAGCTGCTCGCGCGCCATCTTCTGCTCGGTGATGTCTTCGCAGAGCGCGATGGCTTCGGCCGACGCTCCCTCTTTCTTCATCACGGAGACGCTGGTGCGTATCCAGGCCGTCTGGCCGTCCTTTCTCACGGCGCGCCGCTCGGCCCGATAGCTGCCGGTCCTGCCCTCGATCGCCTGAGCAAGTGCGTGCAGGCTTTCGGTAGCGGAATCCGCGGCGAGCAGGGCGGACACGTCCTTGCCGACCACCTCCGCGGGCGTGTACGCCGTAATTTCCGTAATGGCTTTGTTGGCCGAGAGAATCTTCCCGTTCGCGTCCATGGTCACGATCCCGACCGCGGCTTCTTCAAACACGTTGCGGAAGCGGGCTTCGCTGGTGCGCAGCTGGCGCAGAATCGCCCGGCGCCGGGTTTCCGTGGCCAGCAATCCGCCGATCAGGAGCAGGGAAGCGAGGAGCAGCCCGGTGGTCTCGAACGCCGCGCGGCGCAGCGCCCGCCAGGTCGTCTGCACCTTGTGGGCGGAGGACTCTTCCATCATGGCCTTGGCTTTGCGAATCTCTTCGGATGCCTGCACGAAGGTCTTCGTTCCCTCGGCCCGTTCGAGAGCGAGCGCGTCGTCGAACCGGCCCTGCAGGGCGAGGTTGATCATGGTGTCGCGGACGTCGATGTAGGCCTCCCACGCCGAAGAGAACCGTGTCAGGCGGCGCCGGTCCGAGGTCAGAACAATGCTCTTTCCGGTGAGCAGGCTCACCTGCAGGTCGGCGTTGCGAACCTGGCTGATGCTCTTGTTGCGCTCCTCGGCGTCGAGCGAAGGAAGCAGGACGTGCAGGAACTCCTCGCGGCTCTCCTGGGTTTCATACTGCAGCTCGCCATCGAGGCTGAGGGCTTTGACGTCCACCGTATAGATGGAAAGCACCTGCGCCAGCGACTGGTACAGGTCGAGCGTCGAGTAGATGAATGCGAGAAAAACGATTCCGGCGACGACAACGAGGCCGGTCAGCACGCGTTTGCTCAGTGTCTCTTTCAAGACAGTTCTCCCGCTGATCCATATCGGTGCCGGAGCGGGACAATCCGAAGAAATCGCAGATGAATGTTCCGTTACAGGTTCAGCATTTCGCGTAGCCGCCGGCTCTGCATGCGGCTGACGGGGATTTCCGTGCCTCTTTTGTCGTCCATCTTGAGCTGGTAGGTGGATTTGAACCACGGCACGACTTCGCGGATGCGGTTGATGTTGACGACGAAAGAGCGGTGTGCGCGCCAGAAGAGGTCGGGATCGAGCACAGCCTGCAGGTCTTCGAGGGTACGGAAATTCGCCAGGCCGTCTCCCTGCGCGGTGACCATGGTGATGACACCATTGTCGATGGTGGCGTAGATCAATTCCTGAGGATCGATAATCAGGTTGCGCGACCCGGCACGCAGCAGCAGCTTGGTGAATGCAGTGGCGGGCCGAGGCAGGGAAGCCGCGGGCAGCTCGCTGATGCGCTCCGCTGTGGCGCGGCGCGCCCGCGCCACGGTTTCTTCGAGCCGTTCCTTATCGACCGGCTTCAGAATGTAGTCCATTGCCTGCAGCCGGAAGGCTTCCACGGCGAACTGATCGAAGGCGGTTGCGAAGACGATATGGGGCGGTTCGATCTGGCGCTCCTTGAGACGCTTCAGGACGCCGAGGCCGTCGAGTCCCGGCATCTGGATATCGAGGAACGCCACGGCGGGATCGAGCTTCTCGATCAGTTCAAGCGCCTCGAGTCCGTTGCTGGCTGTCGCGATCACTTCGATGTCCGGGATCTGACCGAGGAGAAACTTCATTTCATCGCGCGCGAGAGCCTCGTCGTCGGCGACGATGGCGCTCATCAGAGCGGCCGGTGCGGCGGAAGTCGCGCGGGAACGCATGAACTGCTATTATAGCCAATTGTAATAATCCCAATGGATTCAGATAATTGCGCACCCGGCTGCTATCCGTGTGCGCAATAAGGAGTTAAATCTTTTGCCCTCAACTTCAGAAGCCCCCCAGATCAAGCCGGCCGACGGGAAACTCGGCATCCTGATCCCCGGAATGGGGGCTGTCACCACCACATTTATCGCCGGCGTGGAAGCCATCAAGGCGGGTATTGCCAAACCGATCGGATCCCTCACTCAGATGAGCACCATTCGGCTGGGCAAGCGCACCGATAACAACACTCCCAGAATCAAGGACTTCGTCCCGCTGGCTGGGTTGAACGACCTCGAGTTCGGCGGCTGGGACATCTTCCAGGAAAACTGCTACGACGCGGCTCTGCACGCGGGCGTGCTCGAGAAGTCGCTGCTCGATCAGGTGAAAGCGCCGCTCCAGAAGATCTCCCCGCTGCCGGCGGTATTCGACTCGAATTACGTCAAGCGCATCAACGGCCCAAACCAGAAGAAGTACAGCTCCAAGATGGAAGCGGCCGAGGCGCTGATGGACGATATCCGCAAGTTCCAGGAGCGGACCGGCGTGTCTCGCATGGCCATGATCTGGTGCGGATCGACCGAAGTATTCCATCGGGCGTCCGAAGTGCACGCGACGCTCGCCAACTTCGAGAAAGGCCTCGCGGCGAGCGATCCCGAGATTTCGCCCAGCCAGATCTACGCCTATGCGGCGTTGAAGTCCGGCGTCCCTTATGCGAACGGCGCGCCGCACCTCACCGTCGATGCTCCGGCGCTGATGGAGATGGCGCGGGAGCGCAACATTGCGATCGCGGGCAAGGATTTCAAGACCGGCCAGACGTTCATGAAGACGCTGGTTTCTCCCGGGCTGAAGTCGCGCATGCTCGGGGTCTCGGGCTGGTTCTCGACGAACATTCTGGGCAACCGCGACGGGGAAGTGCTGGACGATCCCGGTTCGTTCAAGTCGAAGGAAGAATCGAAACTGTCGGCGCTCGAGCAGATCCTGCAGCCGGAAATGTACCCGGACCTCTACGGCGATATCCACCACAAGGTCCGGATCGAGTATTACAAGCCGCGCGGCGACGCCAAGGAAGGCTGGGACAACATCGACATCTTCGGCTGGCTCGGCTACCCGATGCAGATCAAGATCAACTTCCTTTGCCGCGACTCGATTCTGGCCGCGCCGCTCGTGCTCGACATCATGCTGTTCCTCGATCTGGCGCAGCGCGCGGGAATGCGCGGCGTGCAGGAATGGCTGTCCTTCTTCTTCAAGGCTCCGATGACGGCTCCCGGCCTTTATCCTGAACACGATATCTTCATACAGTTAATGAAGCTCAAGAACACCCTGCGCTGGATGAAGGGCGAGAATCTCATCACCCATCTCGGGCTGGAATACTACGACTAGAAAACGCATTTAAGCCTCATTGAGGTCCATCTCGACTCCTGAGGCGATGCGTTGCGTGTTCTGGTAATCGGCGGCACCCTTTTTATCGGCAAGAGTCTGGTCAGGCGGCTGCTGGCGGAAGAACACGAAGTCAGCATCCTGCACCGGAAACCGTCGAACCCTTTTGGCCGGCGCGTCCGCAATCTCACGGCGGACCGCAATGACGCGGCCGGCGTGAAGAAGGCCGTCAACGGCCACCAGTTCGACGCGGTCTACGATCTCGCCTACGACTGGAAACGGGGGACGACGGGCGCGCAGGTGGAAGCGACCGCGAGAGCGATCCCGGGACCGCTCTCGCGCTACATCTTCATGTCGAGCGTGGCGGCCTATGGGGACGGGCTGAACCACGCGGAAGACGATCCGCTGGCGCCGGATTCTCATCCGGATCCTTACGTGCGCAACAAGGCCGCCAGCGAGCGGGCGTTGTTCCGGATGTACCACGAGTCGAAGTTTCCGGCGGTCACGATGCGGCCGCCGTTCGTGTACGGGCCGGGCAATCCGTTCTATCGCGAAGCGTTTTTCTGGGACCGGCTGCGGCTCGGCCGTCCCATCATCATTCCGGGCGACGGCAACCGGTTAATGCAGTTCGTGTACGTGGAAGATCTGGTGACCGCGTGCCTGACGGCTCTGGTGAAGCATACCGCTCCGGGGAGGGCCTTCAACGTCGCGGAAGAAAAACCGCGCACCCAGCTCGAGGTGGTGACCGCGCTGGCGAGAACCGCCGGCAAGGAGCCGGAGCTCGTGCGCGTGCCGCGCGAGGTGATCAAACGGAACGGTGGCAACGCGATGGCCGACCCGATGTACTTCGGCCAGTATTACGACCTTCCGCCGATCACGGAAGCCATCAGCCGGGTGAAGCGGGTTCTGAATCTGACGCTGACGCCGTTTGCGGCCGGGCTGAAAGAGACGCACCGGTGGTACAAGCGGAGTCACCCGCAGGCGAAGCGGCTGAACTTCCGGTTTGAGGAAAAGCTCATTCGGGAGAGCCTTTCCAGAACTTGACATAATATTTGTTATCGGAAGTCACGGACGGTGGCGAGGAACTGCAACAGTACCAACCCCAGGAAACCGGCCACCCAGATTTCGACCCCGCCGCTTCCGATCGCGCCCTGCCCGCTGTAGCGGCCCATCAGCGAAATCGCTCCTCCCACGAGCCCGACGCCGAACCAGCCGGCGAGCAGCACGAGCAGCGGCGTGCGCTGCCAAAGTCTGCGCAGGCGTCTCTCTCCTGCGCTGCGCGTGCCGCCTGAATATTCCGTCAGAACCATCCGGCCCAGTTCCGTGGCGCGGATATAGTTCACGTACTGGCCGGATTCGAGGAACTTCGTGGCGAGCGCCAGCAGATCCTGCGGCGGGATCCTGTTCGGTACGGGGATACGCCCGGGCGCGGCCGCGAGGGCCAGCGAAGCCGCCAGCACGGTGCGCTCGGCTTCGGCCTTCGCGCCGCTCTCGAGACGCTGCATCAGGCCGCGGATTTCCATGCGAAGGTGCGCCAGTCCGGGTTCGCTGTGCGCGAGCTGCGGCCCGCGTTCCGGGCTCAGCGTGACCATTTTTTCGAGCGTCTTCAGGGCATCCGGCAGCCGGTGAGCGTGGGCCGCGGCAACGGCGTCCTTGAGGAGCCCCTCGATCAGCATCGGGTCTTCGTTGACGCGCGCGTGCTCGAGCAGGCTCAGCAACTGGCCGACCTGCGGTCCGGCCAGATCCTGCAGCGCACCCGCAATCCGGTCGACGGTCTGGGCGGTGCCGAAGGACTGAGGCGCCACGGCGGGCAGCGGATTGACAGGCGGCGGGGGCGGCACGAGCGAATCGAGCCGGGTCGTGCTGCCGCCTGCCGCCGAAACATCCATCTCCTCATTCCAGCACGAAATCGGGGCGGGGGCCTTCCCTGCTCCAGCCGTGAGAAATATGGCGGCGGCGATCACTCCCTTTGAGAGGGCCGTCGATGGTGGACTTCCAGCAGATGGTGGAGCTGTTCGAGGATTCCGTACTGATTTGTCTTGACGCGGAGGGCGCGATCCGATCGTGGAACGCGGGCGCCGAGCGAATCATCGGATACCGCGCGAGCGAAGCCATCGGGAAAAACATCTCGATCATCTGCAGCGAGGAAGCGCGGGCCGCCGGGCAACCGCAGCGGGACCTCGAGACGGTCCTGCGGGATGGCGAAGCGCGCTTCGAGGCGTGGCGCATGCGGAGCGATGGGACGCTGTTTCCGGCACGGGTGCGGCAGGCGCTGCTGCGGGATGCGAACGGAGAGGTGACGGGAATCTTCTGCCGCATCCACGACCTGACGGAAGTACGTCAACTCGAGGAAGAGAGCGAGGCACGGCTGCGGACGCTGGTGGAAGGCGTCGAGGATTGCGCCATTTTCATGCTGGACACGACCGGGCATGTGCGCTCGTGGAATGCCGGGGCACGGCGCATCAAGCAGTACACGGCGCGCGAAATCCTCGGCAGACCGTCTTCGATCTTCTACACGCCGGAAGATCAGCATTCCGGCCTGCCGGAGCGCCTGCTTCTCAAGGCAGCGCGCGAGGGGTTCGCCCAGCACGAAGGCTGGCGCGTGCGCCGGGATGGATCGCGATTCCGGGCGCTGGTGCGGATCACGGCTCTGCGCGACAAAAGCGGAGTGCTGGTGGGCTTCTCGAAAGTCACGCGCGATCTGACCGAGCAGCGCGCGGGCGAGGAGGCGAGACAGAAATCGGAGAAGCTGCTCGAAGGCATCGTGCGGATCTCCGAAGACGCCATCATCTCGATCGACAGGCACCAGCGCATTACCCTCTTCAACCAGGGCGCCGAGCAGACCTTCGGATATACCGCGGCGGAAATCACCGGTCAGAAACTGGACGTTCTCGTCCCGAAGCGTCTGGCCGCCATACACAGGCAGCACGTCGAGAACTTCCGCGCCTCGTCCGACGTGCTGCGAACGATGAACGAGCGCCGTGCGATTTCGGCGGTGCGGCGCGATGGCTCGGAGTTCCCCGCCGAAGCCTCGATTTCGCAATTCGAAGTCGGCGGCGAGAGGGTGATGACGGTGCGACTGCGCGACATCACGGAACGCAGACTCGCCGAGGAAGCGCTCAAGCGCTCGGAAGCCCGCTTTGCGAGCATCGTCCAGATTACGGAAGACGCCATCATCGCGCTGGATGACAGCAACGCCATCACGCTCTTCAACAAAGGCGCCGAGACGATCTTCGGATATTCATGGCAGGAGGTGCTGGGGCAGAAGGTCGATATATTGCTGCCCGGGCGCTTCGCGGAACTGCTGGCCGGGCAGAGCCTGCGGGTGCGCGGATCCGGGGTGCTCAGCCGGGCCGGCGAACGGGAGGCCATCACGGGCAGGCGCAGCGACGGCACGGACTTCCCCGCTGAAGTTTCCATCGCGAGATTCGACGTGGCCGGCGAGCACGTGCTGGCGATCCGCCTGCGCGACATCACCGAACGCGTGCGCAACGAGGAAGAGATCAAACGGTCTCTCGAAGAGAAGGAGGTTCTGCTCAAGGAAATCCACCACCGGGTGAAGAACAACCTGCAGGTGGTTTCGAGCCTGTTGAGTCTGGAGGCCGGGAACCCGCGCGTGGCGGCGGCCAAAGAGCTGTTCCTCGAGAGCCAGAACCGCGTGGCTTCGATGGCTCTCATTCACGAAAAGCTTTACCGCTCCGGCGATTTCTCCAATATCGACTTCGGCGACTATATCCGCAGCCTGATCCAGATCCTGCTCGACTCCTATGCCATGAATCCGGCCCGTATCGCGCTCACCGTGGATGTGGATGTCAAGCTCGATATCCACAAGGCCGTGCCGTGCGGGCTGATCGTCAATGAACTGCTTTCCAATGCCCTGAAGCACGCGTTTCCCGACGGGCGCAGCGGCAGCATCACGCTCAGCCTGCATGAAGTGAACTGCCGCCGGATTCTGCGTTTTTCGGATGACGGCGTCGGGATGGCCGAGAACTTCGATTTCCGCAGGAGCCCGAGCCTCGGCCTGCAACTGGTGACGACGCTCACCAGCCAGATCGGCGGCGCCATCCGACGCCTGCCGGGTCCGGGCACCGGGTTCGAAATCGATTTCCCGGTGTCGTCGAAGCCGCAGGCGCTCCGGAAAGCCAGCGCAGCGGAGGGGTAGAGGCCGGCGCGCGCAACCAGACGCGTCATTCACGACAAGTCACGATAGGTGCTCGCGCGCGGCTTTGAGGAATTCCTGCCAGCGGTCTCCGAACACCGGGCCGTGCCCGGCGTTGGGAACGATCCAGAGGCTGGAGTTGGGGATGGCTTCCGCCATTTCGACGGAGAGCCGCACCGGGTAAAAAGGATCGCGATCGCCCTGCACGATGAGGGTGCGGGCATTGATGGTGGCCAGATGCGGCGGCGTGAAGGCGAGGTCATCGTAGCTCCCGGCGAAGGCTTTCGTGCTGGCGAGGAGGGCATGAATCTGCGCGTCGCCGCCCGGATGGGTTTCGCGCCAGATCTTCCATTGCGCTTCCGGGACGTTATCGGCGAAGGCGCGCATGATGGGCCGGGCCTGAGCCGGGAAATATGGAGTTGCGCTCACGAGCACCATGGACCTGACCCGATCCGGCTGCCGCGTCGCGAGATGCAGCAGGACGTTGGCTCCGCCGCTGATGCCGATCCCGCTCACGCGCTCGACATCGAGGCGATCGAGCAGGGCGATGATGTCGCCGGCTGCGTCGGAATGCCGGAAAGGTCTGGTGAGCGTCCCAGAGCGGCCGTGGCCGCGCAGATCCGGGATGATGAGCTGGAATTGCTGCTGCCATTCGGGTACGAGGGACGCCCAGTTCTGGCTGGAACCCGAGAAGCCGTGCAGCAGCAGAAGCGGTTCGCCCGAGCCGTGGACCTCGAAATAGAGGTCGATGCCGTTGACGGTTGCGATCATTTTCCCTCCCCAAAAGAAAAACCGCCCACGCTGGCACGTGGGCGGTTCTGTCGAGTACTTTTTCAGGTTATCACTTTGCGAGGCCGTGGCGCAGCACTTCGGAGAGAGTAGCCATGAGCTGCGCGGCCGCTTCCTCGGTGCCGAGACCGATGTCCTGCCGGAGAGTCGCGATGCCGTGGGAGGCGGCCCAGATCACAGTCGCGATCATGCGCGTGTCGCCGGCGCGGATCTCACCCCTGATCTGACCCTCCATGATGGTCCCGGCGAGAACGCCAAACGCCCTTGCCCCCTCCGGGCTTCCGCCCACTTTGCGCGGGCCGATATCGCACCCGAGGCCGAACATGACTTCGTAATAGGCGCGATGTTCCGCGGCGAATCTGAGGTAGGCCCTGCCCATGGCATCGAGGCGGTCGAAGGCGCTGGGCGCGGCGCCGTTGCGTGCCGCTTCAAGAGCGTTGGCGAACTCGGTGAAGGCGGCTTCGCTGATGGCGGTAAGGAGTTCGGACTTGTCGGAGAAGTGGCGGTAGGCGGCCGTGCGGGAGACGCCGGCGCGATCGCCTATCTCCCGCAGCGTCAATGCGTTGACCCCTTTTTCTTCAATCAGCCGGACGCCCTGCCGGATGAGGGCTTGGCGGAGGTTTCCGTGATGATAAGCGCGGTGCACAAACGAATTCTCGCACAAAAATGTTGACAACGTCCACATTTGATGTTGACATGGTCAACATGAAGCAGCAAATCCATCGCCTCTGGACGCAAAGCCCTTCGCTCACCGCCGCCGCGATCGTCATGCTGGCGGCGTTCCTCGGCTCCATTCTCGGGATCTTCCTCGATGCCCGCACGATCACCGGGGTCCCGGCGTGGCTCAAGCCGGCCAAGTTTGCCATCTCGAGCGCGATCTATGCAAGCACCATCGCATGCTTGATCGGCTATCTCAGTGACAGGCAGAAACTTGCGAAACGACTCGGGGATGTTATCGCAGCCGTGATCGTGCTGGAAGTGGCTCTCATCGATCTTCAGGCCGCGCGGGGGACGACGAGCCACTTCAACGCCACGAGCGTGCTGAATGGCGTGATCTTCAGCGTGATGGGGACCGCGATCGGGCTGCTCCTTGTGGTGAGCGCGTGGCTCTGTCTGCTCCTCATGCGGCAGCGGTTTTCCGATGAAACCTTGGGTTGGGCGCTCCGGCTCGGGATGTTCGTCACGGTGGTTGGTTCCGCGGCCGGCGGCCTGATGCTGCACCCGACACCGGAACAGTTGAGCCAGCACCTTACCGGTGGCCACACGGTCGGAGCCCTCGATGGCGGCCCGGGAATCCTCGGGCTAGGCTGGAGCCTCCATCACGGCGATCTGCGCGTCCCGCACTTTTTCGGGTTGCACGCGGTTCAGGTGATTCCCTTCCTGGTCTTTCTGCTCCGGCGGTTGCGCCGGGCTAAGGCGCTGACATTCGTGATTGCCGCGAGCTATCTCGCGTTTCTGTCGATCCTGACATGGCAGGCGCTGCGGGGTGAATCGATCGTCGAGCCTGGGACGGGGACGCTGGCGGCGCTGGGCGTCTGGTTGCTGGCAACGGCTGCCGGGGCGATTTCAACCCAGATCGGGCTTCCCGCGCGCCAGCCCCTGGGAGCGAGCTCATGAACCCCGACCGTATCTTTTCGATCGCCAACATGGTGACGATGCTCTCCTGGATTCTCCTCATCGTCGCGGGCCGCAAGCGGTGGGTGACGAATGCCGTGACCGGCTTCGCCGTGCCGCTGATGCTGGCGGTTCTCTACACGGCGCTGATTGCGCAACACTGGTCCGATCCAGGCGGGGGCGGATTCGGTTCCCTCACCGGCGTCTCCCTGCTCTTTTCGAACCGCTGGAAACTGCTCGCGGGCTGGGTGCACTATCTGGCGTTCGACCTGTTCACCGGAACATGGGAAGTGCGGGATGCGGAAGAGAAAGGCGTGCCGCACCTGTTCGTGATTCCTTCGCTGGCCCTGACTTTCTTCTTTGGTCCCATGGGCCTGCTGCTTTATTTCCTCACGCGCTTCGCGGTTACTCGTAGCGCAGGGCTTCAACCGGGTCGAGCCGCGCAGCTTTAACCGCCGGCCAGACGCCGAAGAAAAGCCCGACGGCAACCGATACCGTGAAGGCTGTGAAGACCGCCCAGGCGGGCACGGTGCTCGGGAGCGACGGCACAAGGTAACCGACCAGCAGTGTAATCAGAACCGAAGTGAGAATGCCCAGCAGGCCGCCGACGCCGGTGAGGGTCATGGCTTCGGTGAGGAACTGGCCGATGATGTCGAACCGCCGCGCTCCCAGAGCCTTGCGCACGCCGATTTCGCGCGTCCGCTCGGTGACGCTCACCAGCATGATGTTCATCACGCCGATGCCACCGACGAGAAGCCCCAGCGCGGAGATGGCCAGCGCGACGAGGCCGATCAGGCCGGTGATTTTGTCGAACTGCTGGACGATCTGGTCGGGCGTGGAAATCGAAAAATCGTCCGGCGTGCCGGTAGCCAGATGCCGCGCGCGCCGGATGATGGTCTCGACGTCGTCATACGCGTCCTTCCGCATGCCGGGTTTGGCCTTCGCGGTGATCATGTAACGATCGACCTGCGGGTAACGCAGCGCCGCGGTCTTCAGCGGAATGGTGACCTGGTTATCCTGATCGTTCTCGCCGAAGAATCCGCCTTTGGCTTTGGCGAAGACGCCGATGACGGTGTATTCGGCGCCATCCATCATGAAGGTGTGTCCGAGGGCGTGGCCGTCGGGGAACAGCGCCTGCGCCAGATTGAAGCCGAGCACGGCGACGTGGGCGCCGCGCGCGTTTTCTTCTTCCGTGAAATAGCGGCCGTCGTCAAAAGTACGGGGCGAGAGATCCATCTGGTTCGGCGAGGCGCCGAGCAGCGTGAGCGAGTCAGTTTCAAAACCCGGCACTTTCGCCGTCAGATACTGGCCGGAGGGCGATTGCGGTATATAGAGCTGGAGCCCCACGTCGCCGACCGTGCTTGAGTAGCGGCGGATGGCGTCGGCGTATTCGGGCCGAATCGCCCGGCGTTTGCGCTCCTTGGGCGGGCCCGGTGCGGTCGGCGGGCCGCTGGTCTTGTAGATGAAGACGTTGTCCGGTCCGAGCTCGGCGAAGAAGGTGACGATGCCGGCGCGCAGTCCGGTGAGCAACGAGGCGACGGTGACGACGGTCGTGATGCCGATCACGATGCCGAGGATGGTCAGCATGGAGCGGAACCGGTTGACCCAGACGGCCGAGAAGGCCACGAGGATGGTTTCGCGAGGGGCGATATTCATCAGTCGGCCCTCAGCGCGACGATGGGATCGAGCCGCGCGGCGCGCGCCGCGGGGTACCAGCCGCTGACGATCCCGACGGCTCCGGAAACGAAGACGGACAGAACGACGTAATAGGGCGAAATGGTCAGCGAGACCCCGAGCGCGGCGGTCAGGGCGGTGGTGGCGATAAAGCCGATGCCGACACCGGCCGCTCCGCCGGCGGTCGCCATCAGGACCGCTTCGATGAGAATCTGGCGCATGATGTCGGAGCGGCGCGCGCCCAGCGACTTTCGGATGCCGATCTCGCGCGTACGCTCGGTGACGCTGACCAGCATGATGTTCATGATCACGATGCCGCCCACCACGAGCGAGATCAGGGTGACCGGCACAACGACGACGGCGATCAGAGAGAGCATACCGTCAATGAAGCCGCGGATAGCTTCCGGCGTGAGGTAATCGAAGCGGTCGGCTTCTCCGGGGCGCTGGTGGAAGCGTGTGCGCAGCGCGACGCGCGAACGATCGACGGCCTGCTGCAGATCGAGCCCGGCGGAAGGCCGCGCCTTTCCGAAGATGTTGATGCTGTTGCCGGGCCCGAACAGGCGGATGAAGGTGGTGATCGGGATGTAAATGTTGTTGTCCTGGCTCTGTCCGAAGGCCGATCCGAGCCGCTCCTCGACGCCCAGAACCATGAAATCGAGATCCTGCAGCTTGAAGGTTTTGCCGAGGGGAGAGCCGGTGCCGGGGAACAACGCGGTTTTGACATCGTCCCCGATGACGGCCACGAGGGCTCCGTGGGATTCTTCGGTGGGGGTGAAGAAACGCCCTTCGGCGAGGTCTATGTCCCGAATCTCGGCCAGGTCGGAGGAAGCGCCGTTGATCTGCGCGTCTTCGGAGGTCAGATTGTTGCGATGGAGGTCCGCGCTGGCGCCGCGGAGGGCGCCGTAGAGGACCGAATCGCCGTTGATGGACTCGAGATAGCGTTCGTCCGCGAGCTTGATCTGGCGGTTTCGCTTGAGGCGCTCGAAGCGCTCCTTCATGCTCATATTGCCGACCTGAATCAGCTGCCCGAGGATGAAGGTTTCGCCACCGAAGGCCTTGTCCGTCGTGTTCTTCGCGTAAGTCCCCATGCCGTCGATGGCTGAGCCGACGAGGATGACGCTGGCCACGCCGATCATGATGCCGAGCAGCGTCAGGAAACTGCGCAGTTTGTGGGCGAAGATGGAATCGAGGGCGAGCGAGGTGGCGCTGCGCAGGTCATAGCGGAAACGGGCTGCGCCGGAGAGAGGCTCGATCATCTTTTTCTTCAGGATGGCTTTCTGATTTAAGGATATCCTTGCTCAGGATATCCTTTAACTAACTACGAACGACGGCCCGGTCCGGTTCATTTATGCGCAATTCCCTGCTCCGCCCTTTCCTGGTTTTCGAGTTTCTGGTGGCGATTCTGGCGGTCTTCACGCTGTGGAGCCAGGTGGGCGGACAGTACCATCTCGATCTGATGTTCTGGCCGTGGAAGCTCGGGCTGGGGGTAGGGGCGGCGTGGCTGATTGTGGCGATGACCGCGGCGCTGGCCCGCAACGGGGGTGAGTTCAAAGGCCGGGTTCTGCTCTACGCTTCGCTGTTGCTGACCCTGATGCTGGCGGCCGGGGTGGTGACGTACTACTACCACGTGAACGAGCCGCCCGACGACGATGACGATGACGACACGCCGACGATGACCAGTTCAATTTATCGGCACGGCATTGAGTGTCCACGGGACCTCAGTCGCGTTTCGTTCGCCCGACGCGGCTGAAGCGTAGTAACCGCTACCAGGTCCGGCACGAGCCGCCGCCGCGCACCATCGGCAGACCGGCCTTGCAGCCGAAGGCCTTCTGAAACTCCGGCATATTCGAAACCGTTCCGTTGACGCGGTATTTATCGATGGCGTGCGGGTCGGTCTGGGCGCGGAGGCGGATGATTTCCTCCGTGTCGTTGGTGCACCAGATCTGGCCGAACCCGAGGAAGAACTGCTGGGCTTCGGTGTAGCCGCCGAGCTTCGGCAGCGTCTTGCCGGCGAGATCGTTCATCAGCGCCATCCAGGCGAGGCGCAGGCCGCCGTTATCGGCCGTGTTTTCGCCGAGCGTCAATTTGCCATTCATGTGGACGCTGCCGGGGAGTTCGAAGCCCTGGTATTCGTTGACGAGGCACTGTTCGCGATTATCGAACGCTTTTTTGTCGGCATCGGTCCACCAGTCTTCGAAGTTGCCGTTCTTGTCGAACTGAGCGCCCTGATCGTCAAAGCCGTGCGTCAGCTCGTGGCCGATCACCGAGCCGATCGCGCCATAGTTAATCGCGTCGTTTGACTGCTTGTCGAAGAACGGCGGCTGCAGGATTCCCGCGGGGAAATTGATGTTGTTCATCTGCGGGTCGTAATAGGCATTGACGGTGGGCGGGGTCATCTGCCATTCGAGGCGATCGACCGGCTTGCCGATCTTGGCCAGCTCGCGATCGAATTCGAACTGGTTCGAGCGCAGCGAATTGCCCATGGCGTCGCCCGCGGCGATGTTGAGCGCGGAATAGTCGCGCCACTTGTCCGGATAGCCGATCTTGTTGGTGACGGCATGCAGCTTTTCGAGAGCCTTCTTCTTTGTGGCCGGCGTCATCCAGGTGAGCTTTTCGAGATCCTGGCCCATGGCCTTCTCGATGTCGTTCACCATCTTGAGCGTGCGCTCTTTGCCTTCGGCCCCGAAGGTCTTGTCGACATACGCCTTGCCCAGCGCTTCGCCGAGGTCGCCATCGACCGCCTGTACGCAGCGCTTCCAGCGCGGCCGCTGTTCCTTCGCGCCGGTGAGGTACTTGCCGTAGAAGTTGAAGTTTTCCTTGTTGAAATTGGTGGGCAGCATGGCGGCCTGGCCGTGGAGCAGGTGGAAGGTCAGGTAAATCTTCCAGTCGTCCATCGGGACCGTTTTGAGCATTTCCTCCTGGCCCTTGAAGAAGTCCGGGGCGGCCACGTTGAGCGAGTCCATCTGCGGTGCGCGGATCTCGTTGAAATAGAGCGTCCAGTCGAAGGAATCTGAAAGAGCCCGGAAGTCGGCCATGCTCATCTTGTGGTAGACGTTGGCGGGCTCACGGCGCGCGGTGATGTCCATCGACATTTTCGCCATGGCGGTCTCGAGCCGCATGATGGTGTCGGCCTGTTTTTCGGGATCGGCCGCGCCCATCATCTGCAGCATGCGGGTGACGTGCGCGACGTATTCCTTGCGCGTCTCGACGGCCTTTGCGTCGGTGCGGAAGTAGTAGTCCTTTTCGGGCAACCCGAGGCCGCCCTGATCGGCCTGGCCGATGACGGCGTTCGAATCCTTGAAATCCTGGCCGGAGCTGAAGTTGAACAGAACGTTGAGGCCCATGCGATGCAGGCGGCCGATTTCGGCGCTCAGGTCACGCAGACCGGACATGGCGCGAATGCGGTCCAACTCGGCCTCGAGCGGCTGGAGCCCTTTGGAGTCGATGGTCTTCTCGTCCATGCACGCCGCGTAGTAATCGCCGATCTTCTGGGTATCGGCGTCGCGGTTGGGGGCCTTCGTGGCGGCTTCGAGGATGTCGCGCAGGATGGTTTCGTTGCGTTCCTGGAGTTCGCTGAAGCGGCCCCAGGAGGCCTGATCCGAGGGGATGGGATTGTTCTTCAGCCAGGCGCCGCAGGCGTACTGGTAGAAGTCCCTGCAGGGATCGCCCGCGCGATCGATGGCGCCGAGATCGAAGCCGGGAGTGCTCTTGAGAGGCGTGCCGGCGTTCTGGCCGAAGGCCGCCGCGCACAGGAACAGAACCCCTGACGAAACGCGTAACAAAGACATATTGGTCATTGTGTCACGAACTTTCTCAGCCGGTTTCCGCGGGCGATAATGAGGACCATGCCGCTGGCCGCCCTCCTCTTCTTTCTCCTGCTCACCACTGTCGGCTGCTCTCATAAGACTCCCGCCGGCCAGTTCCCCGCTCTGGTGGACGATTTCGTTTATACGACTCTCGCCTTTTCCCCGGTGACCGCTTCCGGCCAGGGGCTGCACACTTACAAGGGCAACAACCTCGATGCCGCCATCGACAACATCACCCCGCTCGAGATCCGGCAGCAGCGTCAATACTACGTCGAGACGCACCAGAAGCTGATCGGGTTCGATAAAAGCGCGCTTTCGGCGGAAGATCAGGCCGATTACGACATTGTGGATACGCAGATCGGACTGGCGCTGTTCGACATCGACGTGGCGCAGACGTGGCGCCGGAGTCCGCAGACCTATGTGGAACTGATCGGTTCGGCGCTTTTCAACCCGCTCGTGCTGGAATACGCCCCGAAGCCGGATCGGTTCCGGCACATCATCGCGCGGATGCAGAAGCTTCCCTTTTTCCTCGACACCGCGGATAAGAACCTGCGGGAGACTCCGTCCATTTGGGCGCAGGTGGCGAAGGAGGAAAACGACGGGAATATCGACCTGATCGACAAGACCCTCCGGGCGGCGGTGCCGGACGAGGAGAAAGCCGACTTTGACGCCGCCGCCGGAACCGCCATCGGTGCTTTGAGGCACTTCAACGCCAGACTGGAAAACCTCGCCCGCCAGGGTGGGGCCGACTGGCAGCTCGGGCCGGAGCATTATCCGCTGAAATTCAAGCTGGCGCTCGGAACGAACCGGACACCGGACCAGGTGCTGGCCGATGCGGAAGCGCGTCTCAAAGCGGTGCGGGCCGAGATGCTCGAACTGGCGAAGCCGATCCACAGAGCGGCGTTTCCCTCGCATGGCGCGGAGCCCGAGGGTCAGACCATCCGCGAAGTGCTGGACCGGATTGCGGAGAAGCATTCGACGCCGGCCAGCTACCTGGACGACGCCCGGAAGGATCTGGCCGACGCGCGGGCCTTCGCGGCGGCGAAGAATCTGCTGACGCTGCCCCGGAGCAGCAACCTGGAGGTGATCCCGACGCCCGAGTTCGAGCAGGGGATCTATGGCGTGGGAGGGTTCAATCCGGCGCCGGTGCTCGAGCCGCAACTGGGTGCGTTCTTCTGGATCACGCCGGTCCCGAAGGACTGGCCGCAGAAGCGCGTGGAATCGAAGCTGCGCGAATACAACTTCTTCAACCTGCAGTTGCTGGTGATCCATGAAGCCATGCCGGGCCACTATGTGCAGTTCGAGTTCGCGAACGCGATCGAGCCGAGGGGGCGGCGAATCCTGCGGGCACTCTACGGGAGCGATCCCTACATCGAGGGGTGGGCGCAGTACATCACGCAGGTGATGCTCGATCAGGGTTATCTGGACAACGCCCCCGAACTGCGCCTGACCCTGCTCAAGCAGGAACTGCGGGTGGACGCCAACGCCATCATCGACATCCGCATGCAGACCAACCGGATGACCGACCAGGAAGCCATGGATCTGATGGAAAACACCACCTTTCAGGAGCATGAGGAGGCCGTGGCCAAGCTGCAGCGGGTGAAGCTTTCCTCCACGCAGTTGCCCACCTATTTCGTCGGCTGGCGCGACTGGCTGCGGGTGCGGGATGCGGTCGGCGGCAGCCTGCACGATTTCCATGACCGCGCCCTGAAGGAAGGCGCGGTGCCGCTGCCGGTGCTTGCGCGGCTTCTGACCGGGAAGGACCTGAAATAGCGACTAACCGATTCTGGGGAGCCGCGTAGAGGAAAAGTGTCGGTATAATTCGAGTCAGCGGCTCAAGAGCAACTATGGAAGAAGAACTCCAGCCACTGGTTTCGCAGGAAGCCCAGGCAGCGCCGCCGCAGCCGGGTTTCGGTGCGGTGTCGATGTTACGCGATGTCGCGATCTCCGTGATTCTCGCGATCATCATGATCGTGTTTGTCTACCAGCCGGTGAAGGTGGAGGGTACCAGCATGATGCCCGGTCTCACGGACCAGGAACGGATTTTCATCAACAAGTACACCTACAAGCTGGGTTCCGGAAAGATTGAGCGCCTCGATCCGGTGGTCTTCTATTACCCGTATGACGTGACGCAGTCGTACATCAAGCGCATCATCGGCCTCCCCGGCGACACGATCGAGATCGACGAAGGTACGGTCTACGTCAACGGCAGGAAGATCGATGAGCCGTACGTCCCGGCGGAGTACCGGGATCGTCGTTCGCTGCAGAGGGAAACGGTTCCGGCGGATATGTACTTCGTGCTCGGCGACCACCGCAGTTCCTCCAACGACAGCCGCATCTGGGGTTTCGTGCCGCGCAAGCAGATCTATGGGAAAGCCGTGTTTATCTACTGGCCTCCCAATAAGATCGGCCGGGTTCATTAAACCATTTTCTCGCCGTCCAGCCAGACTTCTTCGATCTCGAAGGGATCGCCTTCGCGGAAAACGACGCGGTCGCTGTTCTCCGGGAGGCGGATCAGGCGGGCGGGATTGGCTGTAACGGTGGCGAGGGCGTCGAGAAGCGTGAAGCCGCCGATCCGGACCAGATTGGCCAGCGCCTGATTCATCTTCAGAGCCGACCCGGCGAGTTTGTTTGTTCCTCTGAGAACGACGCGGTCATCGGAGGTGAGATCGACGTCAAGTTCGCCGAGCCGGTAGGCACCGGGGGCCGCGCTGGCGGGCGCTGCGGCATCCGTGACGAGAATGATTCGTTCGACTCCTTTGGCTCGCAGAGCCACGCGGGTGAAGGCTTCACCGAGGTGAATCTCGTCGAGGATCAGGCTGGCGGAGAGCCGGTCTTCGGCGAGCTGATCCCAGAGGTAATTGGGGTGACGGCGCAGAACGGCGTGGGCCGCATTGCCGAGGTGCGTCGAGAGAGACGCTCCGGCATCGACGGCGGCGGCGATCTGGTCGGCGGTTGCTCCGGTGTGCCCGATGCTCACCGCGACCCCGGACTTCACGACTTCTTCGATATACGCCGGCGCATGTTCCCAGTGAGGAGAGAGCGTCACCAGCCGGACGTTGCCCTCGGCTGCCTCCTGCCAGCGCTGGAATTCGTCGAAGTTCGGCGGCCGGACCCAGCGCGCCGGATGGGCGCCGCGCGGGCCATCCTCTGCCCCGATGTGCGGGCCCTCCACGTGGAAACCGGCGAAGACGCAGCCTCGCGGGAGCTCGCTTTGGGCGCGGCGCAGATTGCCAAGCGCGGCGACCATGGACTCCGGTGGTCCCGTGATGACAGTCGGGAGGCAGCGCGTGACGCCGGTGGCGAGAATGGCGTCGATCGCGCCGGCGATGTCGTCCAGGTGCGTGGACGGATTGTTGAAGTCGGCGCCGGCGAAGCCGTTGATCTGGAGGTCGATGAAGCCGGGTCCGGTCACCAGGCGGGACGTGGTCATGGAATCTTATTGTGCCTGATCGTGATTAAATATTGGCTATGCTGCGTGGCTTTACTGTTGCCGTTTTGATCGCGTCCTGCGCCGGATGCGCCCTGTGGGCTCAGAATACAAACGACCTGCCGAAGGGCAAGGTGATCGATGTGGTCATCTGCAAGGCGGACAAGAACCAAAGCTACGCGCTCTATCTCCCGTCGAATTATTCCGCGGACAGGAAGTGGCCGGTGCTGCTGGCGTTCGATCCGCGCGCGCGCGGCGATATGCCGGTCGGGCGCTATCAGGCCGCGGCGGAAAAATTCGGCTGGATCGTGGCGGGATCGAACAATTCGCGCAACGGCCCGGCGAAGTTCAGCCTGGATGCGGCGAAGGCAATGGAAACGGATGTGGAAGCGCGGTTCTCGGTCGATCCGAAGCGGCTTTACGCGACCGGCCAGTCGGGCGGGGCCCGGTTTGCCATCGATCTGGTGGGCAGCTCGAAAGACAAATTCGCCGGTGTGATTCCGTCGAGCGCGGGCTGGCCGCCGGGAGCGGGAGGCGGGCTCGAACTCCCGTTCGTCGTCTTTGGCACAGCGGGCACGGAAGACTTCAACTATCTGGAGATCACGAGGACGGATCGCGTCCTCGACACGCCGCACCGCATCCGGATCTTCGAAGGCGGGCACACCTGGCCGCCGAGTGAAGTTGCGGTGGAGGCTCTCGAATGGATGGAAATCCAGGCGATGCGAACCGGAACCCGGCCGCGCGATGAAGCGATGATCGATCGGGTGTTCAATGCGCGCAAGGCGGAACTGGCGGCGAAGACCGACCTCGGCGAGCAATACTACGCGAACAAGGAAATCGCGGCGGATTTCAAGGGTCTGCGCGCTGTCAGCGAGTTTGCCGCGAAAGCAGAAGAGATGACGAACAGCAAAGCCGTCATCGATGCCGTACGCAAGCATATTCAGACCGATATGGACGAGAGCCAGCTCGATGCCGAGATCCTGAACTGGAGCGACCAGCTCGACAACGAAGCCGAGCGTGCTGAGATGATGGAAAAGTTGAGCGGAGTCCTGCACAAGCTCGGCGCCGACGCGCACCAGGCGCAGGATTCTCCCGATCGGCGCAAAGCCCGCCGCATTCTGTCGGGCGTGATGGCAGACAACGCCAGCCGGCAGGATGCCGAATACCGCAAGCTTCTGGATGAAGTGAAACCGTGAAAACAGCCCTTTTAGCCTTACTACTTGCCGTGCCGGCGTTTTGCCAGGCCCCTCTCGATTCGGATAGTTCCGCCGCCAACCTGACGCTCGCCGCCGATGGCAGCCCGCTGCTGAGCTGGCTCCAGGAATCGAAGGACGGGGACTCGACTTCGCTCGAATACTCGACCTATAAGAACGGCGCGTGGTCGCCGGCGCGGACGATCGCGGCGAAGCGGCCCTTCTTTCATCACCCGGCCGAGTTGCCCGAGGTGATCGCGCTTCCGAACGGGACTCTGCTGGCTCACTGGATCGAGACGCCGGAAGGCGCCGATGAAGCCGAGTTCGTTTATGTGTCGGCTTCGAAGGATGGGGTGAAGTGGTCGGCGCCGGCGGTTGCCCATAAAGACAGGCACATGGTCCAGCATGGCCTCGCTTCCATGGTGGCGAGCGGTCCGGCGGAGGCGTCGCTCGTGTGGCTGCAGGCGCTGAAGGGCGAGGAGGGTCCGGTGTCGCTCATGCGCTCGGTCATCAGCGCCGATGGCGCGCTCCTGAAAGAAGAGAGCCTCGATTCCGACGTCTGCAACTGCTGCCCGACGGCGATTGTGAAAACGGCGAAAGGGCTCCTGGTGGCATATCGCGGTCACACCCGGTCCGATATCCGCGACATCGCGACGATTCGCTTCGAGGGCGGCAAATGGCTGCCGTCGAAGATCATTTACCCGGATAACTGGAAGATCAACGCGTGTCCCATCAACGCGGCTTCGGCAGCGGCGAACGGGGATAACGTTGCTGTCGCCTGGTACACGGCAGCGGATGAAAAAGCGCGCGTCGAGATGGCTTTTTCGAAAGACGGCGGCGCGGCCTTCAGCAAGCCGACTCTGGTCAGCACGGGGCAGGCTTACGGTTATTCGTCAGTGGTTCTCAACGGCGACGGCAGCGCCACGGTTTCCTGGCTGGAACGCGGCGGTGGAGACGCGCGGGTTCTGGTGCGAACGGTTGCCGCAGATGGGACTGCGGGTCCTGTGACCGAAGTGGCGAAGGGCGACCGGCACAATCTCGGTTATCCGCGTCTGCTGCGCTCTGGCGCTCAGACGTGGATTGTCGCCGGAACCGACGTGAAGCTACTCCCCGCCAAATAGCGCGCGGCGCGTTTCGGCTTTCGCGGCGGCCAGATCGCGCTGAAACTCCACGTTGTTCATCATGAGGCCCATGGTGGCGTAGGCCACGAGCTTGCTCGCCTGCGTATCGGACGGATAGTGAACTCCGCAGACGACGCGGTTGTGGGCGTAAGCGTCGGCGCGGGCCAGGATCTCGTTGCGCCTCTCCGGCACGATCTGGATCAGAACGAGCGCTTCGAGATAGCCGGAGGTCGAGTGGCCGCTCGGATAGCCATAGTCGTTCGGATCGTCCTTCACTTTGCAGACCGGCTTTACGGTGTGATCGAAGTTGAAGGGACGGATTCTCTTGAAGTACGCTTTCGCGGGGTTCGTGATCACGCCTTCGTTGGCGTGCACGCGAGCTGAGAGAGCAGCCGTCAGCGGGAGGGATGCACCATTGAACTTGTCGCCGAGGACGGTCTTGAAAACGAACATATCTTCTTCGGCATCGTCGGCCTGGGCTTGCCTGACGTCCGCCGGGGTACGCGTGTCCTGGATGCGATGCACTTCGGGCAATTCCGTTTCATTCGGAACCGGCGCAGCCAGCAGGACCTTCACATCGAGCTGATCGGCTGTGACGTAGGGTTTGGGCCGCGGCGTCTGGGCGAGGAGCGCCGGGGCGAGGAAGGCAATGACAAGAAGGCTGCGCATGGGAATATTCTGCGGCCTCAGGCGGACGCCGGGCCGTGAATCATCAAAACTTCACGGATTTGTCACTTGCGTTACAAACGGCGTTTTCGGCTTCTTATACAATCGACTTCATGTCCGAAAACCAAACTGAACGCCAGATGGGTTTTGCCACGCGCACGCTGCACGCGGGGCAGAAGCCCGATCCCGCGACCGGGGCGCGCGCCGTTCCGATTTACCAGACCACGTCGTTCGTCTTCGAGAATACCGCCCACGCCGCTGCGCTGTTCGGGTTGCAGCAGTTCGGCAACATCTACACGCGCATCATGAACCCCACGCAGGCCGTGTTCGAGGAACGCATCGCATCTCTCGAAGGGGGTGTGGCGGCGCTCGCAACGTCGAGCGGCCAGGCCGCGCAGTTCCTCGCGCTCACCAGCCTGATGCAGTCGGGCGATCACATGGTTGCGTCCGCCACGCTCTACGGCGGAACGTACACGCAGTTCGATGTCTCCTTCCGGCGCCTCGGGATCGAAACCACCTTCGTGGAACCGGACGATCCGGAGAACTTCCGCAAAGCGATCCGGCCCAATACGCGCTGCATCTACGGCGAAACGGTGGCGAATCCGCGCATGAATATCCTCGATATCGGGAAGGTTGCGGCGATCGCGCACGAGCACCACATTCCGCTGGTGATCGACAACACGCTCGCGTCACCCTACCTGTGCCGGCCAATCGAGCATGGCGCGGATATTCTGGTTCATTCGGCAACGAAGTTTCTTGGCGGGCACGGCACCTCGATTGGCGGCGTCATTGTGGACAGCGGCAAGTTCGACTGGAAGTCCGGCCATTTCCCGCAGATCAACGACCCGAGCCCCGGCTATCACGGGATGAAGTTCAGCGAAGTGTTCGGACCCATCGCGTTCATCATCAAAGCCCGTGTGGACGGTCTGCGCGACTTCGGCCCGTGCATGAGCCCGTTCAACGCGTTCCTTTTTCTGCAGGGCGTCGAGACTCTTCCGCTGCGCATGAAGCAGCACAGCGAGAATGCTCTGGCGGTGGCGCAGTGGCTCGAGAAGCATCCGCACGTGACCTGGGTCAAGTACCCCGGGCTCGCTTCGAGCAAATACCACGGCCTCGCCGGGAAGTACATGCCGAAGGGCTGCGGCGCGGTGCTGACGTTCGGGATCAAGGGAGGGCTGGAAGCCGGGCGCAAGTTCATCGATGCGGTGAAACTGCTCTCGCATCTGGCCAATCTGGGCGATTCGAAGAGCCTCGTCATTCACCCGGCGTCGACGACTCACCAGCAGCTGAAGGAAGAGGAACAGGCAGCGGCGGGCATTACGCCGGATCTGGTTCGCCTCTCCGTGGGGATCGAGGACGTTGACGACATCCTCTGGGATCTCGATCAGGCTCTCAGAGCGGCGAACTGATCAGGACGCAGTCTTTTTCTTCGTGGCCGGCTTCTTCGTGATCGCGGGAGCCGGCTTTTTTGCGGGCGCCGGCTTCGGGGCTTCCGGCGGCGGGGCTTTCGTGTAGATCTCTTTGTACATGTCGGCGTTGCGCAGCACCGCCTGCACATACTCGCGCGTTTCGTCGAACGGGATATTTTCGACGAATTCGAGCGGCTCATGGAGATTTGCGCCGCTGGTCCACTGGCGCACGCGCCCCGGCCCGGCGTTGTAAGCGGCCAGCGTGCGGTACCAGTCGCCCGCCCAGGTGTCGAGCTGGGCCCGCAGATATTTCGTGCCGAGCTGGATATTGAGCGCGGGATTGAACAGCATCGAGGGGCGCGTCACCGCGATTCCCTGCTGCCTGCCCATCAGGCGGCCGGTGGAAGGCAGAAGCTGCATCAGCCCATAAGCGTTGGCGCGCGATTTCGCGTTGGGATTGAACTCGGACTCCTGGCGGATCAGCGCGGCCACATCGTAAGGATCGAGATTGTGGGACTCGGCATCGCGGAAAACGTCGTCTTTCCACGGCAGCGGAAACAGCATCTGCCAGAAACGCGTGGACGCCTCTTCGGTGGGAACGGAAAGGTAGTCCGAAGTCAGCCCTTTCATCAGATGCAGGGCTTTGAAGGTGGAAGGCTGGGTGCGCGCGAGATCGAGCGCCAGAAGCTGCGCCTGTTCGTTTCCGGTGCGAATGCCGAAGCGGGCCTCGGCTTCGGCAAGCTCGGGCTGGCCCGCTTCCGTGAGCTGGCGGGTGCGGTCGAGACGCTGCTGGGTGGCGGAATTGGGCGAGGTCGCGGAGAAATCGCGGTGCTTCGGCCACGCGATGCCGGCGAGCCATGCCGCGGTCGCTGCATCGGCGGTTTCTCCCTGACTGCGTTCTTTGGCGAGCGGCGTATAGAAGTAATGCGGGAAATGCGCGGTCAGGGCATCGTAGTACGCTCGCGCTTCGGCCATGCGGCCTTCCGATTCAGCCACGCGTCCGAGGAAATAAAGCGCCGGGCTGGCGTGGCTATCCGCGGGATAGCGCTCCACCTGTTCGCGCAGCAGCCTGGTGCGTTCCGGACTCGGCTCCAGATAGGCGTCCCAGGCGAGTCGCCAGTGGGGCGTTGCGCTTGCGGGATCGTTGGGGAAGGCTTCGGAAACGGCGCGGAACAAGGGAGTGTAATTAGCCCGGTCGTTGGTTGAGACGTAGCGGTTGCCGGCGCTGATCAGCGCTTTCATCCGCCATGGTGACTGCGGGTAACGCCGGTCGAGTTCATGAACCGCCTCAGCCATCGCCTGGTCATCCACGATCTTTCTTGCCGTTTCGACCACGTAATACAGACGCTGTGCGTCGGCCTCGGGGGAAACGACGCGCAGGTTGTCGAGATAGCGGAAGGCGATGCCGGCCGCGCCGGCCATATAATCCGCGATGCCCACCCCGACGCGCGCCAGGTAGCGTTCCGGTCCGGTGAGTGTTTCGGCAAGCGTGGCATACTCGGCGCGGGCCTTCGCGTATTGCTTCGCCGCCAGCCACTTCTCGCAGCGTTCGATCTGCTGCGCGGGGGATGGTTCCGGAAAATCCCCGCCCATCTCTCCCCGCAGCCGTTCCATCGCGGTCCATGCCTGCGCCGCGAAATCGGTGTTTGGCGCCGAATAGTAGACCCGTTCGTAATCGGCCGCCGCCTGGACCTTTTGGCCGGCGGCCTCGGCGGCCAGACCGAGCGCGTAGTCGCCATCCGGCTGCGGCAGGATCCTGTAGTCGACTTCGAGAATGCGCAGCGCCTGCGCGGCGAGCGCCGGGTCTTTCTTATCGAGCAGGACGCGGGCGTGGAGAAGGCTGATCTTGCCCGCGAGAGGCGAGGAGGCGACCGGATGCTCGCGGTAGGCGGCAAGAACCGCAAGCGCGCTGTCGTAATCGGCCGTCATTTGCTCGGACGACGCCAGATAGTAGGTGACGTAATCGGCCAAGCCGGGGATGTGGCGGTTGCGCAGATGCTGCACCGCGGTGCCGAAATCGCGCGCGTTATACGCGTTGATGGCCTGGCCGAGGTCAGTGAGCGCCGGATTGGTGGCGGCGAACAGAGGACCGGCGACCAAAATTGCCAGTATCCCCGCATTCGCCCATCGCCGCATCAACAACATTTTAGTATCCATCGCCGGGTCCAAGCCCACCGGCTTTCAGCCGGTCAGCTTTGAGCCGCCTGATCCCCGCGAGAATAAGGGAGATGGCGGAATGCAGGCATAGCGCGCACGCGGTTTACGACCTGAAGTACCACATGATCTGGTGCACGAAGTATCGGAAGAAAGTGCTGAGGAGCCGGATAGCAGAGCGGGCGCGCGACCTGATACGACAGATCTGCGCGGCTCGGGAAGTAGT
>DASPQQ010000330.1:0-10693 GCA_035624885.1 Bryobacteraceae bacterium
TGCGCGCGCGGTGATCAAGATCGACTGCGCCGAGTTCCAGCACAGCCACGAGATCGCGAAACTCATCGGCTCGCCTCCGGGATATCTGGGGCATCGGGAAACGCACCCGCTGCTGAGCCAGGAAGTGCTGTCGCAGTATCAAACCGAAACGGTGAAGGTCAGCTTCGTGCTCTTCGACGAAATCGAAAAGGCGAGCGACGCGCTCTGGAACCTGCTGCTGGGCGTGCTCGACAAGGGGACGCTGACGCTCGGCGACAACCGCCGCGTGGATTTCTCCCGCGCCATGATCTTCATGACCAGCAACCTCGGAGCGGCGGAGATGGGACAGATGCTGCGCCCGAAGCTCGGTTTCGCGAGCGGCGAAGCCGAACGCAGCTGCGCCGCAGGCGAGGTTTCCGGCGGCATGAACGCGAAGGTCGCGCGCGCGGGCGTGGAGGCAGCGCGGCGGAAGTTCACGCCGGAGTTCATGAACCGCGTGGACAAGGTCGTGGTGTTCCACGCGCTCGGCAGGCCCGAGCTGGAGAGCGTGCTCTCGATCGAACTCAACCAGTTGCAGGAGCGCATCCTCGCGACTGCCAGCAGGGCGGCCCCGAACGGGGTGTCTTTTGCCTTCACGGTCACCGGGGAAGCCCGCGAATTCCTGCTGCGCGAAGGTACGGATCTGAAGTACGGCGCGCGCCATCTGAAACGCGCCATCGAACGCTCTCTGGTGCACCCGCTCTCCAACCTGATCGCGTCCGGGCAGGTGCGCAGCGGGGATGTGATCCGCATCGATCTCGACGGGGAACTCGGGGCGCTGTCATTCGAGCGGGAAGCGGAAGGCATGTCCGTGAGCGCGCTGGCGCGCGTGATGGCCGTTCCGGCGCAGGTGCAGTCGATGGCTGCCACGGCCTTCGGGTCCGAGCTCGAAAGACTGCGCGCCGGCAATGCCCGCACGCCGGTCAAAGCGCGCGCTTAGCAGGCTGCTGAAAAACCGGGACAGACAGAACTGGCAGCCTTTTTCGCCATGCCAAATCACGTATTTTCAGCAATCTTCTGAGGCGAAAAAGGTGCCAGTTTGGTCTGTCCCAATGTTTTAGGAGTTAGTTCGGCGCCGGCTCGACGTGCACCAGCACGTCGGCGACCCACGGCAGCGCGTCCTTGATCGCGATGCGCACGTTGGTTGCGATCTCATGCGAGCGCCGCACCGTGATCTCCGGATCCACTTCGAGGTGCAGATCGACGTGGTACTTGAGCCCGGTCTTGCGCGCGAAGCATTTCTCCACGCCGGCCACCTCGGGCACGCGCAGAGCGACCTGGCGGATCTGCATCATGGCGCCGGCATCCGGCATGGTGTCCATGAGGTGCATGGCGGAGTCGTACATGATGCGCAGCGAGGTCACGATCACGATCAGGCCGATCAGAAACGCGCCGTAGTGGTCGGCGTGCAGGAAGCGCACCGGATCATAGCGCGCCAGCGAGAGCGCCACGAGCGCCACAATACCGGAGAGCATGTCGATCGAGTCGTTGGTGGCGTCGGCTCGGAGCGAGGCGCTGCCGATCTCGCGGGCTTTGCGGCTTTTGACGGCCACCAGCCCGAACTTCACGCCGATCGAAATCACCAGCGGCCAGATCGCATAGGCCTCCGGGACGCGTTTTTCATCCGCGGCCCCGGCCAGTCCGTGCCAGGCGATCGCCCATCCGGCCACCATCAGGAGGAAACCCAGCAGCAGCCCGGCGAGCGTCTCGGCGCGCCCGTGCCCGTAAGGGTGATTTTCATCGGCTGGACGTTCCGCCAGCGTCAGAGCGGCCAGCACGGTGCCGGAGGCGAAGACGTCGGCTGTCGATTCGAAGCCATCGGCGCTCAGAGCGGCCGAGTGCGCCAGCCAGCCAATGGTCAGCTTCATGATGGCCAGCAGGCCGCTCATGATCATGCCGGTGATTGCGATGCGGCGGGCGCTGTTCGTCATGGCCGGCGGGTGCCCGTGAACCCGAATGCGGCACAAAGCAACTTCATCGACGTCGTCTCCATTTTACGGAAGCGAGCTAGACTAAGGCGAGCTTATGGCGTACTCGGCGAAGATTTCGGTTGAAGACGGCGAGCCGGTGGTCCGGCTGGCCGACGATGCGGCCGGCGTGGAGGCCGTGATTGTGCCTGCCTTCGGGAACCGCACGATTCGGATGCTGGTCGACGGGCAGAACATCCTGCACTTTCCCTTTGAGCGAATCTCCGACGCGAAAGCAGATCGCAGTCTGAACGGGATCCCGTTTCTCGCCCCGTGGGCGAACCGGATGGATGGCGGAGGATTTCGCGCGGGTGGCCGGGAGTTTCGTTTCCATGATACGGCCGGCACGTTGCGCATGGATGCCAACGGGCTGCCGATTCACGGCATGCTCTCGAGTTCTCCGCTCTGGCAGCTCGCCGGCATCGGTTCGGACGAGACCTCTGCCCACGCGACCAGCCGCCTCGAGTTCTGGAAACAGCCGGCCCTGATGGCGAACTGGCCGTTTGCCCATTCCTATGAAATGACCCACAGGCTGGCCGGCGGAACGCTCGAGATCACGACGGCCATTCTGAACCGCAGCGCGGAGAAGATGCCGGTTGCGATCGGGTTTCATCCGTACTTCCGGATCCCGGGCGTGGGTCGAGATGAGCTTTCGGTGCACCTGCCAGTCAGTAAACACGTCGAGACCGATGCGCGTCTGATCCCAACCGGTGAATTCCGGGACGTGAGCTTCCCTGCCTCGCTCCCGCTCAAGGGACAGCAGTTCGATGACGGTTTCGTTGCACTCGAACCGAGTCCGGCGTTTCGCCTTGCAGGCGGCGGCAGGGAGATTGAGGTTGGTTTCGGGCCGAAGTATCGGGTCGCGGTGGTCTATGCGCCGCCGGGCAAGGACTTCGTTTGTTTCGAACCGATGACGGCCGTTACGAATGGCGTGAATCTGGCGGCCGCTGGCAGGTATCCGGATCTGGAATGGATTGAGCCCGGCACGGAGTGGCGCGAGAGTTTCCGCATCAGCGCGCGGGGCTGGCAACCTCCGCTCCTTCCTGCTGCGCGCGGATGAGCGCGGCTGCGCCGGAACGAATGCTCTGCAGCCTCCCGCCGAACACCGCGGCCGCCAGCAGGCAAATGACGGCGCCGCCAGTGAGCGTTCGCTCGGCCCCGATGCGTTCGGCCACAAAGCCGGCGATGAGCGCGCCCACCGGCCCAAGCCCCATGTACATCATCGAATAAACGCTCATCACGCGGCCGCGAAGCGTATCGGGAACCATGGACTGAATGAGCGTGTTGCATGCCCCCATCTGGATCATGCCGGTGAATCCGGTGATGAGCAAAAGCCCGCACGAGAGCAGCAGATTGTGCGACAAGGAAAACGCACCCAGCGCGATGCCGAAAACGCTGAGCGCGATGCCGGCCCATCGGGTCAGTCCGGTCAGGGCCGTCCGGGATGCGAGTGTCAGGGCGCCGGCGAGCGCGCCGAGGCCGGCGAGGCCGGTCAGCAGCCCGAGGCCGCTCGCGCCCATGTGGAAGATCCGATCGGCGAAAATCGGCATCAGCACCAGGTAGGGTAAACCGGCAAAACCGAGGACGCCCACCAGAGCCAGGAAGGCGAACACCGGTCCGGTGCGGCCGACATAGTCAAATCCCTCGCGGATGGTCTCGAGCGCGGAACTCCTGGCCACGCGCCGGACGAAGGGCGCGAGGCGCATCAGGAACAATCCCCAGATCACGGCTATGTAGCTGATTCCATTCAGGAAAAAGCACCACCCCTCACCCAGCCGGGCCACCAGAATGCCGGCCACGGCCGGACCCACGATGCGTGCCCCGTTGAACATCGAGGAGTTGAGCGCGATGGCGTTGATCAGGTCCTCGCGGCCCACCATTTCCACCAGAAACGATTGCCGGGCCGGGATATCGAAGGCGTTCACGATGCCGAGCAGGCTCGCCAGAACGAAGACCTCCCAGATACGCACCGTGTTGGTCAGGGTGAGCGCGGCGAGGAGGAATGCCAGGACCATCGACAGCGTTTGCGTGATGATTACTACAGTTCTCCGGTTCCAGCGGTCAGCCGTATAGCCGCCGATGGGCGACAGCGCGAAAACCGGAATCTGCCCGGCGAAGCTGACGAGACCCAGCAGGGCGGAAGACCCGGTAATCCGGTAGACCAGCCACGCCTGCGCGACATTCTGCATCCAGGTGCCGATCAGCGAAATGAGTTGCCCGGCAAAGAAAAGCTGGAAATTGCGATGCCGGAGAGCCCTAAGCGTGGTCGTGGCGACGGATCGGGCCATCTATTTTCTGATCGTAACAGTTGCTTTTTCGCCGACATTCAGGCAGGATGAAAAGTTTTCACACGTTTTCCATCAGGCGCATGAACGTACGAGTCCTCTACCACGACCACTGCTTCGACGGCGCAGCCTCTGCCGCCTTCTTCAGCCGTTTTCTGAAGGGCGCCATTCATCCGGACGCCGAGTTTCATTACACCGGCATGGCGCACCGGGCTTCGCAGATTTTCGAAGACAGCCTGTTCGACGGCGACGAGAACGCCATCGTCGATTTCAAATACTCGAACAACCCGAAGCTGACCTGGTGGTTCGACCATCACCAGAGCGCGTTCCTGACCCCGGAAGACGCCAGACACTTCCAGCAGCGTCATTCCGAGCGCATGATGTTCGACCCTTCCTACAAATCCTGCACCGCGTTCATCTGCGACAGGGTAAGGGAAAAATGGGGCTTCTCCGCGCCGGATCTCGACGATCTGGTGCACTGGGCCAACATCATCGACGGCGCGCAGTATCCGGATTCGAAGACGGCCGTCGAACTGGGCGCTCCGGCGATGAAGCTGACGCTGGTGATCGAGAGCTCGAAGGGTTCGGACATGGTGCAGAAAATCATCGGCTACATGCAGCGCATGCCGCTCGCCGGGATCGTGGCCCAGCCCGACGTGCAGGAGCTGTTCAAGCCGCTCTACGAGCGCCATCTGCGCTCGCTCAAGATCATCAAGGAAAAGGCCGTCGAAACAGACGGCGTGATCACGTTCGACCTCACCGGCTACGATCTGGAAGGCTACAACAAGTTCATTCCGTATTACCTCTATCCGGAAGGCACGTATACGGTTGCGATCAGCCCGTCGAGCTTCCGCACGAAGATTTCGGTGGGCTCGAATCCCTGGGCGCTCAGGGAACCGACGCACAATCTGGCTTCGATCTGCGAGCGTTACGGCGGCGGCGGGCACGCGCGCGTCGGGGCCATCAGTCTCGAGCCCGGCCAGGTGGAAGAAGCGCGGCGCATCGCCGCCGAGGTTGCGGCCGAACTCAGGACTTGAGAACCGCGCGCAGAAACCGGCCGGTGTGAGATTCCGGCACGGTAGCGATCGTTTCCGGCGTGCCTTCGGCCACGATGCGGCCGCCCGCTTCCCCGCCCTCAGGGCCTAAATCGATGATCCAGTCCGCGGCCTGAATCACGTCGAGGTTGTGCTCGATCACGAGCAGCGAGCCGCCGTTATCGATGAGCCGTTCGAAGGCCGCCAGCAGTTTGCGGATATCGTCGAAGTGCAGGCCCGTAGTGGGCTCGTCGCAGATGAAGAGCGTCCCGGTGTTGGTCGATTGCGCCAGATGCGCGGCCAGCTTCACGCGCTGCGCTTCGCCGCCTGACAGCGTGGTCGCGGACTGTCCGAGACGCAGGTAGCCGAGACCGACTTCATCGAGCAGCTTCAACCGGCTTACCAGACGCGGCGTGTCGTGGAAGAACGCGATGGCTTCGGCCACCGTGAGCTGCAGCACTTCGTGGACGTTGAGACCCTTGTAGCGGATATCGAGAATGGCGCTCTTGAAGCGCGTGCCTTTGCATTCGTCGCAGATGAGCTCGACGTCGGCGAGGAACTGCATTTCCACCGTGACGGTGCCATCGCCCTGGCAGGTTTCGCAGCGGCCGCCCGGAACGTTGAACGAGAAATGTCCCGCGCCATAGCCGCGTTTTTCCGCCTGCGGAGTCGAGGCGAAAAGACCGCGGACGATATCGAAGCCTTTGATGTACGTGATCGGATTCGAGCGCGGGGTGCGGCCGATGGGCGTCTGGTCGATCATCACGACTTCCTGGATCAGATCCGCGCCTTCCATCCGCGCGCAGTTGAGGCGCGGCGATTCTTCGCCGCCCAGTTCGTCGTCGGCGGGGATCTCCGGCACCGCGCTTTCCTCCGGCTGCGTGCGCGCGCGCAGCGATTGATAGATCACGTCGTGCACCAGCGTGGATTTGCCGGAACCGGAAACGCCTGTTACCACCGTGAAGAGTCCAAGCGGAATCGTGACGTCGATGCCCTTGAGGTTGTGGACGTGCGCGCCCATGAAACGCAGCATCTTTCGCGGATTGATCTCCCGCCGGTATTTGCGATGGGAGACGGCGGTCTCGTGGCGCAGGTATCGTCCGGTGAGCGAATCCGGCTCGTCCAGCAGCCGGGCGTAAGAGCCCTCGAAAACGATCCGGCCGCCGTGTTCGCCCGCGCCCGGACCGAGATCGACGATGTGATCGGCGGCGCGCATGACATCGGGATCATGCTCCACCACGAGGATCGTATTGCCGAGATCGCGCAGTTCGTGGAGAATGCGGATCAGACGCGCGGTATCGCGGCTGTGCAGCCCGATCGATGGTTCATCGAGCACATAGCACGCGCCAACCAGACGCGAACCGAGACACGTCGCGAGCTGGATGCGCTGCGCTTCGCCGCCTGAAAGCGTGGAAGAAAGACGATCCAGCGTGAGGTATTCGAGGCCCACATCGTTCAGAAACTTCAGCCGCTGCTGAATCTCGACCAGCACCTTGCCGGCGATGCCGGATTCCTCGGGCGACAGTTCGAGCGTCGAGAAGAAGCGCAGTGCCCCGGCGATATTCATGCGCGCGGCTTCGGCGATGTTCCTGCCGCCGACCGTCACATACAGCGCCTCTTTGCGGAGCCGCCCGCCATCGCACTCCGGGCAGCGCGCGTACCCGCGATACCGGCTGAGAAAGACCCGCACGTGCAGCTTGTACTTTTTCGTCTCGAGGTAGTGGAAGAACTGCCGGACTCCATCCACGCCTTTGTTCGTCTTCGTCTTCGGCTCGCCGTCGAGAACCAGCCGCTGCTCTTCGCCTGTCAGTTGCGCGAACGGCACATCGAAGCGCACGCGCCCCGCGGCCTGCCGGCGGAACTCGCGGAACCATTCACGGCCCTTCGGTTTCGTCCACGGGTCGATGGCGCCGTCATCGAGCGAAAGGCCGCGATTGGGCACAATCAGATCCGGCGAATAATCGATCGTGTTGCCGAAGCCCTGGCAGCGCGGGCACGCTCCCGCCGGGCTGTTGAAGCTGAACAGCACCGGCTCGGGTTCGCGGAATTCCATGTTGTCGTATTTGCAGACGAACCGCTCGCTGAAGATCTCGTGTTCGCCGGTGGCGGCATTCTCGAAGACCGCGTCGCCCGATTCGCGGTAGCAGGATTCCACCGTATCGACAATGCGCTGGTGCATGCCGGGCGAAATCGCGATGCGATCGGCCAGCACCCAGACGGGCTGCGTCCAGTCGATGTCGAGCAGCGATTCCGGCGTGGAGAACTCGAAGATCCGCTTGTTCTGCCAGAGCCGGTTAAAGCCGCGCGTGCGCAGATCGGTGAGGCGCGCGACGGGCGCGTCCTGGTGCTCATGGCGCACCGGGAACAGGACGTAGTAACGGCTGCCTTCCGGCTGCGCCAGCATCCGTTGGGCAACCTGATCGACCGTATCCTTCTGAATGCGGCGGCTGCACTTCGGGCAGTATGTCCTGCCGGCCCGCGCCCAGAGAAGGCGCATGAAATCGAAGACTTCCGTGGAGGTGGCGACGGTCGAGCGCGGGTTCCGGGTGGTATTCTTCTGCCGGATCGCGATGGCGGGGGCGATGCCGTCGATCTCATCCACAGCCGGCTTTTCCATGCGCTCGAGGAACTGCCGCGCGTACGCGGAAAGCGATTCGACATACCGCCGCTGTCCCTCGGCGTAGATCGTGTCGAAAGCCAGCGAGGACTTCCCGGAACCCGAAACCCCAGTGATCACCGTGAGCTGGTTATGCGGGATGGACAGACTGAGGTTCTTGAGGTTGTGCAGGCGGGCGCCGCGAACTGCGATTTCGCTGGTTGTGTTCCGGGGTTGCAAGCTACGGATGGGCGCTGCCCGGCCAGGGGGCAACTTCACCAGTTTAGCAGCGGCGCATTTGTTACTATTGGAAGCGAACCTTTCGTTGCACACTGGGCGGGAGTAATTCAGCGGTAGAATGTCAGCTTCCCAAGCTGAACGTCGCGGGTTCGATCCCCGTCTCCCGCTCCAGCAAATCCCTCATCTCTCCAGCGGAACGAACACCGTCAAGGTGGTCCCTTTGCCGGGCTTGGATAGGATCCTTACCGTGCCATTTTCGGCCCGGACCCTTTCCTCCATACTGATCAACCCCAGACCGCCTTTCCTGAGGGCTTCATCGAGATCGAATCCGTCGCCCTGATCCCGCACGGTCAGGTTGATTCCGTCCCGATTGCCTGTCACCGAAACCCCGACCTTGTTCGTTCCGATGGCGTGCTTCTGGATATTCCGCAGGCCTTCCTGGGCGACGCGATAGAGGCACAACGCCACATCGCGCGGGATTTGGGCGGGGAGATTCCTCGCCGCGAAATCGGTCCAGATCCCCGAAGTCGTCTGGAAGGACTCGCACTCCTGCCGCAGGGCGGGCTCGAGACCCAGTTCCTCCAGGATCGCGGGATGAAGCTCGCGCGATGTCTGATGGAGGCGCTTGGCGAGATCCCCGATTTTCTGGCCGAGTTCGGAAAGGCACGCGGCGTGTTCGGCCTCGGATTTGCCCTCCCTCTTCAGCGACGAGATTTCCATCCCGACGACTGCCAGTTCCTGACTGAAGACGTCGTGGAGCTCGCGCGCAATCAGGCGCCTCGTCTCTTCCTCCTTGAAGAGCAGCGCCCTTGTCAGCCGTTGCAGTTGCGCTTCATTCCTCAGGCGTTCAATGAATTGTCCGGCCTGGCTGGCGTAAAGGTCGAACCGGATCAGATCGAGTTCGCTGGGCCGGTGGGGCTTGCCGAAGTGGGTGGAAAAGATTCCGATGGGCGCGCCATCCCTCCCGAAAAGCGGCGTGGACTGAACGGCACGGTATCCCGCCGCAGCCGCTGCCGCGCGGTGCGGCTCATACTTCGGATCCTCGTTCACATCTTCGATGATGATCCGCTTCCCGGTGCGCAGGCCGCGCCCGCAGGCGGAATTGTCCGCGGCCGAAACCTCGCGAAAATGTTCGAGAAAATCCGGGCGGAAACCGCGGTGCGCAGCGATCGTCAGAATCTGTCTGGCAGGGTTCAGAAGCTGAATCTTGCCCATGTCCGCTCCGAGCAGGGCGATGCCCGCCTGGAGCATTTGTTCCAGTCCGGTCCGCAGATCGTGACTCTGCCAGAGTTCGTCGTTGGTCTGGCGCAGCCGGTCGAGCGCGGCGACTTCGGAGGTCAGCCGATCGCTCTTCTTTCGCTCCCTCGCGTCCGGTTTCCGGGAACTCATGGACTTCAACCTCAGGCCTGGCCACGACTGCGCAATGGCGCGTCGCTACTGAAGGTATCACGCGGGAGGATTGCGCGGCCGCCAGACCGAGTCAGACCGGGATGCGCACTTCGCCCTCGGCGCGGCCTTCCGCGTCCCTCGCAAGTCTTCGCCGATCCACGGCGCGGAATTCGCTTTTACAGACCAGGCAGCGGTATTTTCGCGTGCCGGTAATCCGGGCGAGAATCTTTTCGATGCCGGTCAACTGCCGGATCGCGAGGCGATCGCTGTTGCAGGCGGCACAGCGAAGGGGTCCGGATGTCTTCTTTTTTGATTGGCTGCGCGCAAACAGACCGCTGGTGAATGAGAAAGCGCCCAAGGTATTTCCTTTTTTGCTGAGAAGGATACCTTTGCTTATCGGCTCGGCCCGCCCGGATTCGACGGAACTTCAGCGGGTCAGTGGACGGCCTCGCGCGCCGCGGCAGGGGCTCCCGCACTCACTGCCGGAGTGACCGGATTCACCGCGACTTCGATATCGGGCGTGGCGAGAAGGGTGTTGTGGATCAGGCACGCTTTTACTGCCCGCAGCACTCCGGTCACGTGGCGTTCTTCGAGGCCGGGAACGCTCACTTCGATGCGAAACGAAGCCAGCCGGGGCGGCGCCGCCGCTTTTTCCGCCTCAACGCGGACGGTGAGATCGCCGGCGGTCAGCGAGCGCGTTCTCAGGTACTGGGCGGCATAGTAGCCGGCGCAGGTGCCGAGCGAAGCCAGAAGAAACTCGGGCGGCGTCATGCCCTCATCGTGGCCGCCGTTAGCGCGCGGCTGGTCGCAGAGCACGCGATGCCCGCGCGCCTCCGCTTCGAACTTTGTTCCACCGAGATAGCGGACCGTGAGTTCCATCTGGTTTCTCCGTCTGATTGAGGTGCAGGCGGGAGACCAAAGACAAACTCTTTACAAATCAGCGAGTTAATAAAGACCGGAGCCAGTCCGGGGTCCCTAAACAGCGCGATCCGGCGCAGCCTCGAATAAACGAATTCCTCAGCCGAGGAGTTGCCGGCGCCGCAGGATGACGGCGGCGCACAGCCCCAGACCCAGCAATGCGGCCGAGGAAGGCTCCGGCGCGATCTGCTCTACGGTATCCACCACGAAGGCCGGCGAGGAGAGCGTGAACTCGTAGGTGTTCGG
>DASPQQ010000331.1:0-8982 GCA_035624885.1 Bryobacteraceae bacterium
GAAACCACGTCAGGATAGAAGCACTGGTTCACCAGCAGGATCTTCATCGGTCACTGAGCTTGTTCCGCGAATGCCCGCCGGTTCTCCGACGCGTGCAGATTCTCGGGCTTGTAGAGCACGAACGGCCCGATCACCAGCACATCCATGTTCGTGCGCAGGAAGCAGTCGATCGCTTCGGCCGGCTGGTTCACCACAGGCTCATTCTCGTTGAACGAGGTATTCAGCAGAATCGGGATTCCCGTCAGCGCCTCGAAGCGAGTGAGCAGCTTCCAGTAGAGAGGATTCTGGTCCTTCTCGACGGTCTGCAGCCGCCCGGTGCCGTCGTTATGCGTGATGGCCGGCACCTCCGGCTGCCGCTCCGCGCGAATCCTGTACGCGCTCACCATGAACGGCGCGGGATAGGAGGTCTCGAAGAAGTCGCCGGTGCGCTCGGCGCGGATCGAAGGACAGAACGGCCGGAAGTGCTCGCGGTGCTTGATCCGGCTGTTGAGAATGTCCTTCATGTCGCTGCGGCGCGGATCGGCCAGAATGCTGCGGTTGCCGAGCGCGCGCGGACCGAATTCCATCCGGCCCTCGAACCAGCCCAGCACTTTGCCGGACGCGATCTCCCGCGCCGTCGTATCGACGAGTTCATCCTCATCCATGCGATGCGCCACCACGCCCGCCGCATCGAGCTGTTCGCGGATTTCGGCTTCGCTCCACGCGGGTCCGTAGTAGGCGTTGCCCATCACGAAGCCCCGCGGCTTGCCGAGAATCTGGTTCCACACATAGAGCGCCGCGCCGATCGACGTGCCCGCGTCGTTCGCGGCCGGCTGCACGTACAGATCGCGGAACGGCGTCTTCTCGAAGATCTTGCCGTTGGCCGCGCAGTTCAGCGCGCAGCCGCCGGCGAGGCAGAGAGCTTTGAGGCCGGTGTGCTTATGGAGGTAATTCAGGAACTCGAAGTAGTTCTCTTCGAAGACAAGCTGCACCGAAGCCGCCATATCGGCGTGCACCGGAAGAATCTCGCTGCGCGGCGCACGCGCCGGTCCGAACACTTCCACCATCTTCCGGGAGAAGATGTCGCCGATGAGCGGCTGCCCGCCCTCCCACGACATCTCGACGCCTTCGGTGTGATGAATGAAGTAGTCGAGATTCAGATGAAATTCGCCGTCGCGGCACGAGACCACTTCGCGGATCCTGTCGGCGAAGCGCGGTTCTCCATAAGCGCCGAGCCCCATCATCTTGTACTCATCGCCGTAGTTGGGAAAGCCGAGATACTGCGTGAAGGCGCTGTAGAAGATGCCGAGCGAATGCGGAAAACGCGTTCCGCCCTTCACTTCCATCCGGTTTCCCCTGCCCGTTCCCCACATGGAACTGGCGAAGTCGCCGAAGCCATCCACCGACGCGATGGCCGCCTCCTCGAACGGCGAGCAGAAGAACGCGCTCGCCAGATGCGCGCGATGGTGCTCCACGTAATGGAACTGCGCATGATCCACGCTGTAGGGAAGGGCGTTCGAAAGATCGCTCTGCACCGAAGTCACCCGCAGACTGTTCACCGCGCGCGACCGTGCCCGTCCCCACGATTCCGGGTGCGTGGCGACGCGCAGCAGCTTGCGTCCGAGGTTGGCCTTCGGATCGCGCGAAATCGCGATGTGTTCGAGCTCCGCCGGATCGGTTCCCGCCAGACACGCCTCCGCCGCGGCCGCCGGCAATCCGGCCCAGTGCTTGATCCGGTTCAGCCGCTCTTCTTCGATCGCCGAAACCAGCACGCCGTCGCGCACGAGCGCGGCGGAGGCGTCGCCGTGAAAGGCGTTCAGTCCGAGAATGTTCACTTCTGTTCCCCCGTTTTTGCCGCCCCGAGCATGTCGTCGAGATGGATGTCGATCAGCAGTCGATACCAGAAGGCGTGCATGAAATGAAAAATGGCTCCTTGTTTGCCGTCGAGAAAACCCAGACGGAGAAAGTACCGGTAGAAGAAATACAGGAACGGCCGGAGGTAAAGAGGCATGTGGCCCCACATCCGCTTGATCTGCAGCGTGCGCTCGTCCGGATTTCCCGCAAGCGAAGCGCGGATCATGTCCGGCCTTTCGCCGCGGCGGCGGCGGAATTCCTCGAGCGCCAGCCGCTTTGCGTAGCGGCTGTGCTTCTCGATCCAGAAAGAGAGATCGTCTTCCTTCAGATTGGCTTCGAGGATGTCGTGTTTCAGCTTTGCCACCGTCCCGCGCACGTGAAAGTGATGATCCACCAGATCGTTCTCATCGGTGAACACGGCGGCCGGCCGGAACAGCTTCAGCAGGTATTTCGGATAGTAGCCGCCGAAGCGAATCCATTTGCCGCGGAAGATCTGCCGGCGGTTGAGATAGATGCCGTCCACTTCCCGATACGCTTCGCCGCCGATCGACCGCATCTCCCCGGCGAGCTCCGGCGTGAGGCGCTGATCGGCATCGAGCCCGAGCACCCACTCGCCGCGGATGGGAAGGTTGCGCAGCGCCCAGTCCCACTGCCTCGAGTGGCTCTCGAAGGGATGGCTGAAGATCTTCGCCCCGAATCGGCTGGCGATCGCAAGAGTATTGTCGGTGCTGCCGGAATCGACCACAAAGATCTCGAGCGCGAGATCCCGCACGCTGCCGAGACAGTCCTCCAGATTCACGCCCTCATTGAACGTGAGGACGATGACCGAGATCTTCGCTATGCCCGGAGCGCGATCTGCCGGTACGCCGCCACCAGCTTCCCGGTGACTGCCCCCAGTGAGTACTGTGTCTGCGTGAGGCATCTTCCTTTGCTTCCCATCACCGCGCGGGCTGAAGCGTCTCCGAGCACCCGCGCGATCGCCGCCGCGATCGCCGCCGGCTGGCAGGGCACTACATAGCCCGCTCCGGCGCGCGAAATATCGCCGTGGATCGCGACCTGATCTGTCACTACGACCGGGCATCCGGCGGCCATGGCCTCCACCACCGCGATGCCGAAATTCTCCGACCACGAAGGCAGCACAAAAACGTCCGCGTCGGCAAACGCGGCGCGCTTCGCATCGCCCTGCAGAAAACCCGTCCAGACCATATTGTCCGCGATCCCCAGATTTCGAGCCTGCTCCCGCAGTTCGGCGAGGAGTACATCGTCGCCGGAGCCCGCCAGCACGAGCGCGGCGCTCGGGAACTGCCGGCGGATTTCCGCAAACGCCGGGAGCAGGAGTTCCAGACCTTTCTTGCGGTCGAATCGCGAAAGGAACAGAACGATGGGGCGATCCGCCAGCTCGGGATGCGCCGCGCGGAAGCGGCCGGAGGGCACCGGTTCACCCTGGTCCGGCACCGGGTTGGGGATGATCACGCCCGGCGTATCAACGCCAAGCAGTTCCGCTTCCGCCTTTTCGGCTTCGCTCGTATAGTGCATCAGCGCCGCGTTGCGCACGATCCGGCTCTCGACAAACCGGAACGAGAGCTGCTTGAGCCAGGGACGCCGGTTCTCCATCCCCCACCGGTTCAGCACTCCGAGCGGCCGCACCATGTAGGGCACGCCGCGCGCATGAGCCCAGTGGCCGGCTGCATACGAAGAGTGCGAGAAGAGCGCGTGGATATGAACCACCTGATAGCCGGCAACATGCCCGGACAGCCATCGGCTCAATGGCGCGGAGTATTTGTAAAAACCGGACTGCCGGTCGAAGAACCAGTGCGTAATGCCGCCGCGCGAGACCGGAACGCCGCATTCGACATCCAGCTTGCCGGGCCAGTCGTCGTTGGTCGCGGCCACATGCACCTCATGCCCCAGATCGGCGAGGCCCCGCGCCATCCGTTCCACCATGACGCTCGGGCCGCCATGCACGGCGGCGATCGAGGGAATCACATGCAGCACCTTCATTCAGTTGCCAAGCGCCGTAATCAACCGCTGCTGAAAATGCCGGCCGGTGAAGAACGTGTCGTAGCGCTGCCGGGCGCGCCGGGCCATGTTTTCCCACTCGGAACCGGAACAGAGAAGCCGCAGGATCGCGTCCCGCAGCGCCGCCGGATCGGCGAGATCCGCCGCCAGTCCCGCTTCCGGCGGATTCACCACTTCGGCGCCGGCATCGAGCGTGCTCACGAGACAGGGACGGCCGGCACGCATCGCCTCGAGATAAACCAGACCGAAGCCTTCGCCCGCGCTGGGCAGCGCGAGCGCGCGGCAACGGGCGAGCAGTTCCGCTTTGCGCTCCTCCGGCACCGCGCCAAAGAACCGCACTTTCCCGCCGAGCCCCAGCGCTTCCACCATCTGTTCGAGCTCGGGGCGAAGATCGCCGCCTCCGACGATCCACAGCTCGGCCTCCGGCATGGCATCGAGAACGCGCGGCCATGCCGCGATCATCTCGCGATGTCCTTTGTAGTTTTCATCCTTCTGGATGCGGCCGATCATCAGGGCCGCCGGCGGTCCATCGGGAAGCGCGGGAGCCTGGGTGAGCGGGTCGCCGATCCCCAGATGCACGGTGCGGTGTGCGATGCCCGCGCACTCGGGGTGAAACGAGAGAAAGCGCCGCCAGGTGTGATCGCTGTTCGAAAGAAAAAGATCGGCGCCGCCGAGCAGCGCGCTGGTGAGCGCGCCGTGTTTGCGCCAGACTTCGATTCCGTGCAGAAATATGGCTCGCCGCGGCCGTCCGGAAACGATGAAAGGCGCCAGCTTCAGCAGCCCGGCGTGCCAGACGAGGATGGTCCCCGCCGGACCGCGCCGCTTCAGAGCACGCGCGAGAGTGGAGAGCTTCGCGGCGCCGGGCTCGTGAAAAAAGGCTTCGGACTTCCACTCCGCGTGGCTGCTGATCCCCTCCCACGCTTCGCGGCCGCTCGCCTGCACCCCGCCAAAAACCGCGGATTCAAACGATGGAAACAATCCCAGCAGATCCGGCCCCTGTGAACTCCGCCCCCGGCGGACCTCGCTCATACTCCGTGGTGGACGGGAGGCGCCAGCGCGTCCCCTTCCTCGCCGCCGGCCGCGGCCTTCGCCTGCATCTTCTGGAGGTACTTGTTGGTGCCCAGCGCGACGATAATCGCGCCGGCCGCTCCGGCAGTCACCTCCACGAGTTGTCCGCCAACCTGGAGGAAGCTCAGGCCCGGGAGGAAGTAGAGGACGAAGCCGTTGAGGTCCCCGTTGACCAGCCTCTCCGTGGCCAGCACGTCGAGAGCCGTGACCAGGACTCCCAGAATCAGGAACCCGATGATCACACCCGTTGTCCCGAAGTTGATGTAAAACTCCATGACGCTGCCGATGCCGACGCTGGTCACTTCGTTGTTGTAATAAATGCCGGTGTAGCGCGAAACCAGGTTGCCGCTGCCTGCGCTGAATGGCTTGTCCGGCCACAGGGCGCGCGGGATCAGCGCAAGGACCGCGTCCACCAGCGTTTCGCCACGAGCGAAGTCCTGGCTCTGGTCGAGGTGCGCCACGGCCGCGCCGACGAGATAACTCTGGTTGAGGCGATCGTCTATGCGGTTCAGATGCTCAATGTTGGCCGGATCGAACCATTCGAATCCCGAGGCGCTTTGTCCGAGCGTCGAAAAACGGTTCGAATACGACTGGCCGCCCCAGACCGAAGTGCGGATTTCCGTGCGGTCGCGCATGTAGGTAACGTAAACGGAGAGAGCGCCATAGCCGAGGAAGACGCCGATCACGATCACGGCGATCCGCGAGCGGGAAAAATTCGACAGGAAGATCAGGACGCTGAGCGTGGCCACGGCCCCGTATCCGATGAACCCGCGCGTGATGATGGTGAAGAACGGCAGCGAGAACGAGACGGCCAGCCACAGGAAGAACCGGTTGTAATCTCCGTCTTTCCACGCCTGCATGCAGCAAAGCGAAAGCCCGACGACGGCGAGCGACTGCCCGGTGGAGATGACCGCGGTCACGCTGGGCAGGCGCCCCAGTGAGGTCGACAGCAGAACGTAGAAGACGATCCCGATGAGGAGGTACATGCGGGGCAACCTCGGATCGGGTATATGCTGTCCGGTCGACCGTGGAAGAATGCCGGAATCGATCACGAAGGGCGCAAGCACGACCGATCCGAAAGCAAACGCCGCGACGGCGTAGAGGCTTTGCTCGGTGCCGGACGTGGTGTACTCGGGGTTTTCGCCGTTATACCAGGGAAGAACATACATCAGGCTGGCTACCCAGTGGATCATCCACAGGTTCAGCACGTAGGCGAATACGAGGCCCACGCCCGCGGTGTGTTTGCGCTGGCGGGCGATCATCAGCACGGCCAGCACGACGATCCACGAAACGAGGATGAGAGGAAGGTTTCCGCTGAATACGTTCGACATACCGGCTACCGGTTCTTTTCCCCCGCGCCCACCTGCTCGCCCGCTGCCTCGCTCACGGGCTTTCCGTGATCACGCGCGGCGATTTCCGCCCGGCACATGGTTTCGAGGTCCGCCGCCACATCCATCCAGTCGCGCGTCCGGAACTCCGTATAGGCAGCCGTCACCATCTCCGCGAGGTCCTGGCGATGAGTATCGCACCATTGCAGCCGCTCGAGAAACGCCTCGGTGTCACGGATCGGCAAAACCCAGCCGGTCTTGCCCTCGCGGATCAGGTCCGGTCCGCAGCAGTTGGTAGTCGTCAGGATCGGCAGGCCGCCGGCGCTTGCCTGCGCGAGAACCACGGCGTAGCCGTCCTGGATCGTGGGAAATATGAAGAGGTCCGCCCAAAGATATTCCTGCGCAAGTTCGCGCTGCGGTCTCTTTCCGGGAAACTCGGCGAGACCGGAAAGTGACGCGACCACGGGCGCGGCACTGGCCAGGATCGGGCCGACGAACCGGAACCGGAACCGTCCGCTCCGTGCGGTCGCCTGCACCAGATCGCGCAGATCGGCTAATCCCTTGTTCCACCCGACGCCGCCCACGAACAGCACACGCAAAGGGGCGCCCGACAGAATTCTTCCGCGCCGCGCTTCAATGGCATCGAGGCCCGGGCGGAATGCGCTGGTCTCGGTGCCGAGTGGCAGAATCCGCGTCTTTTCGACGGGAACTCCCTCGGCGCGGAAACTCTCCCACGCGAAACTCGAGAGAACGACGATCCGGTCGGCCAGCCGGTACTCGCGTTCTTCGCGCTCGACCATCCATTTGCCGGGAAGGTCCAGCTTCTGTCCGGTACGCTCTTCTTCTTCCCGCAGCAGCCGCTGCTGTGTCCGGATGTGCGCGGAACCGCGCACCACGATGCGGAGCGCGCCCGCGAGGGATGGTTCTCTGCCAATGTCTTCGGAAACGCCGCTGAAGGAGTAGATCACGTCCCATGGCTGGCCTTTCAGCTGACGCACGGCCCAGCGGGCGAACAGGGGATGGAGAAGCGCGTCCGTCGAGATGCTCATGCGCTCGCGCATCCAGCCGCCCGCCCGCGCCAGAACGCCGTGAAGAGGGAACGTGCGGAGCCTCTGCCGCGGAATTCCCCACTGCTCGGCGATCCACCAGGGATAGCTGGTGAAGACCGTAACGTCCATACCGCGGGCGACGAGCGCGCGCGAAAGATCGAAGGCATGGAAGCGGCCGTGGACCACTATCGCAACTTTCAATGGCGCGGCGGGAGGCGTCCCGGCGGCGGCTTCGGCGTTCCCGGCGGAGATGCGCTCGAAATCCTCCGCAACCGCGTCATAGCCTCGCGTTTTCTGTTCGCGATAAAGAGATTCGACGATCGCCGCCAGCTCTTCGCGATGGGCATCGCACCAGCGCAGGCGTTCGATGAACAGCTCCGGGCTGCGCGCGGGAAGCACCCAGCCGCGATCTTCCTGAACCAGTTCGAGCGCCGAGCAGTTGCCCGTGCTCAGCACCGGAAGGCCGCTCACCAGCGCCTGGGCCAGCACGACCGCATACCCGTCCTGAATGGTGGGAAACACGAAAACGTCTCCCTGGGCGTACACCTCCGGAAGCGTTTCCTGCGGGACCTTGCCGAGAAACACCGCCTTGCCGCGAAGGGATTTCACGGCCCTTCTGCACTCCGGCATCACCGCGCCCGCCAGACGGAAGCGGAAACCCTCTCCGCTCAGCCGTTCGATGATTCGGGCAAAGTCGAACATGCCTTTCTGGTAGGAAATGCTTCCGGCGTACACCACGGTCAGCGGATCCCCGCGCCGGATGCGGCGAATGCGCTCCTCGACGGCTTCCGGTGAGGGCTTGAACCCTTCGAGGTCCGCGCCCAGCGGCATGAGCCGCAGCTTGTTTTCCGGCACGCCTTCATCAAGAAAGCTGCGATGAGCGAACGTGGAAAGCACCATGATCGTGCGCGCCCGTTCGTATTCGCGCAGCTCGCGTTGAATCATCCACGGCGAAGGATGATCGAGCCGGGTTCCAACCCGCCTCGACTCCTCGTCGAGGAGTCTGGCCTGAACGCGGATGTGAGCCGATGCGCGCACGAGCTGGCAGCGGGCGGCGAGTTCCTCCACGCGGAGAATCTCTTCGGCGACACCGCTGAAAGCGTGGATCGCATCCCACGGCCCTTCTTCGAGCAGGCGGTCGCGCGCCCAGGCGCCGAACATGGGATGCAGCCAGCGCTCGCCGGAAAAGCGGTTATCCGGGTCGAGAATGTTCCATGCCTTCGAAACCACGCCGTGGATCCAGTAACTGCGCACGCGCTCGACGGGCAGATCGAAGCGCCGCACCACCCACCGCGGATAGTTGGTGAACAGCGTGACGTCGTGGCCGCGCGCGAGCAGCGCACGCATCAGGTCGAAGGCATAAAAGCGGCCGTGAACGACGATCGCGATCTTCATTGCAGCGTGATTCCCCTGCATATCGCCGAGAGACGATCGGCGTACGTATTGGGCGATCCGGTGATCAGATCCTTCGCCGCGCGCGCGAGGCGCGCCCTTTCGGCTTCGGACTCGACGAGACTGCGGACGATGCCGGTGAGTTCGGCGGGCGAGCGGAAATACCGCACCGCGGCGCCGTCCTCGCCAAAGATGGTGCGGTGTTCCGCGGTGTCTTCGGCCACCATGCAGGCGCCGATGGCCGGGATTTCGAAACTGCGCATCACGTGCCCGTCGCGGTTGGCGCGTCTGAC
>DASPQQ010000332.1:0-4374 GCA_035624885.1 Bryobacteraceae bacterium
GTTCACGGGTATTCGGCTGCGAGCGTGGTCCGGAAAATCCGGTACAGACAACCTTTTTCGCGCCGTCCCGGCTCTCACGCAGAAGTTTTGTAACGCGAAAAAGGAGTCTGTCCCGGTTTTCCTCAGTGGCTACTTACGAGCAAAGGCCCTGAGCGCAGTTCTCACACAGACTCTGAAGCCGCAGGTACATATCACACAGAGCTACGCCCGTTTCACGAAGGAGCGCCTTTCGAGGATGCCTTCGGGAACCTGGAGGTTGAAGAGGCAGATGTGGTCGAAGGCCCAGAAGTTGACGGCCTTGATTCCGGCGGCCCAGCAGAGCGAGAGTTCGCGCACCCATGGGATGGCCTGGCCGAAGACGGGGACGAGATAGCGGACGTCGTTCAGGCTCCAGCCGAAGCCAGGGAAGAGCTGAATGGCTTCGGCGGCGAGCGAGAGGCTGCGCATGCCGGTGGCGAAGGCGAGGGCTTCGGCTTTGATGCGGGCGAAGGGGGCGGTCGATGGCTGCTGCCATTCGACGGGAAGATTGACGAAGTAGTTGAGCTGGCCGCCGAGCGGGGAGCCGTTGTCGTTGAGGACGGAGGGGTAATTCACGTCGTAGGGCCAGAGGACTTCGCAGATGGCGGTGGGATACGCGTTCTGGATATCGGCCACGAGCGCGGCGACGTGATCGCGCAGGCGGTTGCGGAGGAAGGTGGCGTCGGCGCTGCTGTTGATCGAAGGATCGTCGTTCGGAGTGAGGAAGACGTGGAGGGGACGGCCGAGGGCTGCCTGCGCGGCGGCGGTGGTCTGGCTGTCGTAGCAGGCCATGCCGACGCCGGGCTCGGCGTCGAACCACCAGAGAAACTCGCCGTACTGCACGCAGGGAGTGAGACCGGCTGTTGACTGCATCCGGGCGATGTTGCGGTAGACGGCCTTCTGGTAAGCCAGCAGGTTCGTGTTGCCGACGGCGCACTGGGTTGAGGAAATGGAGCCGAAGCCGGTGGCGGTGGTCACCGGAGTGCCATCGGGGAAGCAGGCGGAATAGCCGCTCGGGGGATAAACGAGCTCCATCGAACAGGAAGTGACCACTTCGCGGCTGCGGCTCGCGCACTGGGCGTAGAAATCGGCGTGCCAGTCGCGCGTGGCGCGGTTGATGGGCGGGTTGGCGCTGTCGTCGACCACGTAGGAAGCCGGCGAATAAGAACCGGCCGCGGGCGCCTCGGTGATGGTGGCTTGTCCGGCGGAGGAAGTGACTTGCGGGGCGCTGAGGGCAACGGTGTAGTTGGATGCGGGCGAGCGGCCGGTGATGGTGAGGACGGCGCCGGACGCGGAAGCCCAGCTTCCGACGAAGGTTTCATTGATGAATGCGGCGAAGTGGCCGGCGATGGTGGAAAGCGTATCGGCGGGGAAAACGCTTTTGCCGATGGCGGTGCCGTTGAGATTGAGAATAATCGAATCGCCGCCGGCGAAAGTTCCGCTGAAGGTGATCCGGGCGGTCGAATAAACGATTCCCGTGGCGGTGCGCTCGTTCCACCAGAAGACGCCGAGGTATTCGTTCATGGGTCCGGCGTAGCCGAGCTGGTCGAAGATCCAGAGGATGCGGGCGGGCGGGAGTTTGTAGCTGTGGTCGGTGTCGAAGTCGAGCGCGGGTGAGACGTTGGTGCGGGGCGCGAACGCGTCGGGGACGTCGGAGAGGACGGCGGCTTCGAGGAAATCGAAGTAGAAATAACCGGCCTGCTGCATGGTGAAGACGACGGTGTGGGTGCCAGGGGCGATGTTCGATGCGATGAGGCGGCGCGTGACGATGGCGGAATCGGTGTTGAGAATGCAGTTGAGGGCGGGCTGCGCGACGCCGTCGATGGTGACGTTCATGATGGCGCGGTCGGAGTAAAGAGAAGTTCCGACGTACACGTTGTGGGTGAACTGGCATGTCCAGGTGACGGTCAGGGTTGCTGTGGTGTCGTTGGTCGCGACGGCGAAGTATTTCGAATAGAAGTTGGAGCTCGAGTCGTCGAGGGTCCAGGTTCCGGTGCAGGCGCAGGCGGCGTCGTTTTCTTCCAGACGCACGCTCCCGGGACCGGCGACCTGGAGTTTCATCACGTCGGGATCGCCGGAGAGTGTCCAGTTGGAGAAGGCCGCCTGCCATTCGGTGGGGGTCCAGGCGGCGCCGTTCGAAAGCGAGGGCGCGAAGGTGAGCCAGCACTGGCGAAGCTGATCGATGCCGAGCGCGGTGAAATCGATGGTGCAGTTCCAGGTGACGGCGGAACTGCCGCCGCTGAATTGCACGGTGGATTGCGCGGCGGAGAGCGTGGAAGTTTTCGAGAGCGCGTACATCTGGATCATGTTGCCGTCGCGGCCGCCGCGAGGCGCGACGTAGAGGACATTGCTGCCGGATGTGGCGGACGACGTAAGTGTAAGAGCGGTGGGCGATTGCACGTTAGCGACGGTATAGCCCGCGCCTGCGAGCAGGATCGTCGCGCCGGCGGTGATTCCGCCGAACGGCGCGCCGGAGACAAGCGTGACCTCGGTGCCGGAGACGTTTACGGTTCCATAGCGCGCGGCCGTGATTTGGATCCGGGAGCCCGATGCCGTCGCCATCAGGGCGTGGACGGAATTGATAGTGGTCCAGTTCGATGTCTGGTTGATCTGCGCCGCGAGGGCGGCGGCGGCGATGGTGGTGGAGCTTTGATAGATGGTCACCGATGCGTTGCCGTCGGAGGCGGAGAGCGCGATGTTGTTTCCTTCCTGGCCGGGGCGAACCGTCAGCAGGACTTCGTTCGATGCCGCCCCGGTTGCCGCGACGCACCAGGGGTCGGGCGCGGAGTTCACGGCGGAGATCAGAGCGGAAGCGACCGTGGCGCCCGTATCGCCGGAGACTTCGGTGTAAGAGTATGTGGCGCCGTTGATGGTGATGGAGTGAACAGCACCCACGGTTCCCGCGAAGAAGGAAAACTGCGCGGAGGTGGGATTGGTTCCGGGAGCGATGTAATCGAAGGCGGTGTTGAGATACCAGAGCGTGACGCGGTCGAAGGGCTGCACGGTGCTCGTCGAGGTGAGGTTGAAGGCGCCGGTGGCGGCGGGAAATGCGGGATCGACAAGCATGGCGTTATTGAAGAGCGGAATGCTGGCGGTCGAGCCGTTGGCGAGCGCGCAGTCGAGCGTGGCCCAGTCGATCCAGTTGAATTTGGGCGAATCGATGGGCTGGACGCCGTCGGAGTAATTCAGATCGAAGCTGAGGGTGAGTCCGGAAAGATTGAAATCGGGCAGGTATTTGATGGAGGGGTGTTCGAAGTAGTTATCGGCATCGTAGAGAACGGCGACGGCGAAATCGGCGGGGTCGCGGAAGGTTCCGCTGATGGTGAACCCGGTAGGCGAAGCGTCATGGATGGATGCGGCCGCGGCGAAGGTGTTGAAGCCGCGGAGATAGAGCGTGCGGTCCGGCTGCAGCTTGTTGATGCGTTCGGGCATGCGGATTCTGTTCCCGGCCTGATTGTGGCATTGCGGCCGGGCGAATCCGGGTCTGAACGCGGTGAGGAAGTCCGCTACGGCGTTGTGAAATCAGCCGGTTGCGAATGGGAAAAAAATCGCAAACGGCCGTGAACGGCTAATCCGCGTGATTGCTCAGCGGCGTGTTGTTGATGGGGATCATGATGTGCGCGCCGGGGGTGCCGGGCAGCATCATCCACGGGAGGCCTTTGCCTTTGAGCGCGGCATCGCGCTGGCTGGCGGTGGAGACGCCGGTGGTTTCCGGAGTGGCGCCGGGCACCGACATGATCCAGAGCAGTTTGATGCGCTTGTCGTCGTCCGAATAGCGGTAGCTCATGACGCCGTAGGGCGCCGGCTTGATTTTGCCGTCTTTCGTCGCCTGCGCCATAGCCTCCTGGATTTCCTTGTCCGATTTCTTCTGCGCCTTCAGTCTGGCCTGAAAATCGCGCCGGTCGGCCGTGACTTTGTTGTAGCAGCGCGTGAAGCCGTCTTCCGGGCTCTTCGGCATGCACTCCACCATGTTGCTGCCCTGACGCAGGATTTTGCGGTCGCCATGCTCGTCGTAAACGTAGACGGTCGCGCCGGCACGCAGATCCTCCGGAAGAGGAAGAACCGCTTTCCCGATTTCCTCCGCAGTCTGGGCTGCCGCGAGGCCCGCGAACAGACAAATTCCCGCCAGATAAAGAATGTGTTTCATAAAGTGAACCTCAATCGCCGCTGTTTTCACGGCGCCTAAAAGAATATCTGCTGCCTGCCCGGTTCGGCAAGCAGCAGACAGGGTGGAGCGACAGGCCGCGGCTGAAGAGTCTGCGTGAGAACTCCGGTTCACGGGTATTCGGCTGCGAGCGTGGTCCGGAAAACCCGGTACAGACAACCTTTTTCGCGCCGTCCCGGCTCTCACGCAGA